>CAZHCY010000079.1:0-9496 GCA_964531185.1 uncultured Desulfovibrionales bacterium
CAGGGCCTTAGTATATTATATGTGTTGCCAAGCGGGGCCCGGACATACACGGGCTGGATTACCAGATCCGCAGCCGGAGACATTCGCATGTCTCTTTGCTGATATAATCCCACAGCCACTGCCCGGTTGTCCAGAAGTCTTTCCAGTTCAGCCACGGTTCTGCCGGCCAGGCGGCTGTTTTTATTCACAGCTACTTCATAGATTTCTCCGTCTATTCCATAGAGTTCATGGAAGTATTCAATTGTTGAATTGCCGCTTTTGTCGGTTCTTGTTCCGTTGGGCAGTACCAGAGGACCCAGAAGCTTAAAGTACAGAAGTCCGCACACAAAAAGGGCGAGACCAATGGGATTGACATCGAACATGCGCAAGGTGGGAATAGGTTCAATATCCAGCGGTTCATTGTCGGTTCTGATCAGGTGGTTGAGAAGGATCGGGGGACTGGAACCAGTAAGGGTAAGAGTACCTCCAGGTATGGCACTGATACTGTGGGGGCTGAGCGGCTGGGAGGAAGGGATTCCGGTACGCAAAGATATTCTTCTGATTACAGACATGAACAGGGCCGCAGCCCCGATATTCTGCATAAATCCGGATATCAGCCCCACTGTGCTGGATATAACCGGCATGATCCTGAATTTGGAGCTGCCCCCGAGCCTGAGCATGAATGCGGCCAGCCTGTTCATGAGTCCGGTTTTGTCCAGGGATTTTCCAAGAATGATCACCGCGATTATGGAAATCACTGCATTGCTGGCAAATCCGCTGAACAGCCTGTCCTGGGGCACCAGCTCCGGAGCACCTGGAATAAGCCCAATCATGCCCAGAACCATCATTATGCTTACCGCAGCCACATCCACGCGAACCAGTTCGGAAACAAACAAGAAAATGGTCAAGCCGAGAATGGCCAGCATCCAGATCATTTCTCCGGTTAGCTGCAGGTGTTGGTCCATGATTTTACCTCTTTTCTGTGCATCGCAGGCATCAAGAAAACCGGGCTGAATCCTTTACCAGGCCCTGGTAAGATTTTTTGTTTAACAGCTGTTGGCCGAGTCAGTCGGAAATCCGGCTCTGTCCAGGGAAACTTTGCAGACATGGCTCTGAAATTTTCCTGGCAGGACAGCAAAGTTCTGCAACAGTATGCATCCGGATAAAAATTGGCATGGCAAAAAGATGGTAGAGTTTTTATATCAACCCTCATTTGCTGCCGGATTTTTCAGAACCGGAGTCATCCTCCGGGTTCCGGGAATCCTGACTGAAAGTTTCCTCACAGATGGTATCCATCCAGTGCCGGATCTGATCCTGGTATTCATCAGGTCTGGTTTCCATGCCGCAGTCCCTGCAGACAACCCGGGCAAAGGCTCATTTGCCCTGAAGCTCTGCATGGCCTTTGCAGAATATACATTTTAACTCAGGCATGTCTGATAACCCCGGTTCATGTTCAAGCTTTCAAGTATATACAAAAAACCACCAGCTGGTCAGCTTATTCAGCAGGACTGAAACTGAGAATCACTTCTTGAGCAAGGAGCTGCAAAGTATCAGTCAGGGCGCATACTCAAACCTGAAGCAGGGCAAACAGGTTATGATTGATCAACTCCGGCTTGACAAGGTTAATTATCATGATATTTCTCAATTGCCCAGAGTTTTGTGCCCTGGTCAGGACCATTCTGTTTCTGAGTCTTCTGTGTCTGACCGGTCAACCATGAGGAGGAAAGTCCATGCTCAATTTTGCCCAGGAAATACTTTTACTCACCCTTGACGATGAAAAAAAAGAATTTCGGAAAATGCCCCGGGAAACCATACAGGCTGTTCTGGCCGGTTCCCTGCTCATGGAGCTGGCATTTGCCCATCGCATTGATACAGATCTTGAATCCTTGACCGTGGTGGATTCCACACCCACCGGCGATCCCCTGATGGATGACATATTAAACCGGCTGCAGGCCTCTGACGCTTCCAGGTCCACTGCCAGCTGGGTCATGGAACTCTCCGTAGAAATGCAGGATCTGAGGGACAGAGTGCTCAACAGTCTGGTGCAAAAAGGCGTGCTTAAGATTGAAGACCGTAAGGTGCTCTGGGTCTTTTCCAGGCGCAGATACCCCCTCATGGACAACAAAGAAATCAAGGAAGTCAGAACAAGGCTCAGGGAATTGATTGCAAGCGGGGATATACCGGATCCCAGAGAAGCTGTGCTCATTGGATTGATCAATTCCTGCGGACTGCTGGACAGTTTGTTTGACGAATACGAACTTGCCCGGCATATGCCCAGGGTGAATCAGCTGGCCAAACTGGAGCTCATGGGCAGGGACGTGGACCGTTCAGTGGAAAATATCTATCAGGCCATGGCTTCCCACTACCGGAATAGAAGCATAGAATAACAGGGATATTAAGCCGGCTGTCCGCAGCCTGCTGCCTGCAGAATGAAATGGATTATTTTTTTGTAACAGTTTAGTCCTTTTTAAGGAAAGCAAGGCACGCCGGCGCTTGTTTTTGATTGATACAAGAAACAGACTTGGCAAAACAAGCTCTGGAAAAGCCGGTCTCCCTCCGGGCAGGAAGCCATGCCACATGCAAATGGTTAAACTGTTACGGTTTTTTTTTGTTTTAAACCCGGCAACAGTCCGGATTAGCTGGATCAATCCCAGCCAGCCGGGGTCAGCCGGAGAACAGGAAGACCTTTTGACAGCCTGTAAGACAAGCATAATCGGAATAGATACCGGCGGCACCTTTACTGACTTTATTTATCAGAAAAACGGCACCTGGCAGGTCCATAAAATCCTTTCCACTCCGGATGATCCGTCCAGAGCAGTGTTGGAAGGGCTTGAGCATATATCCTCAGACCTGAACTGCACCATTGTGCACGGGACCACTGTGGCCACCAACGCCATCCTGGAAAGAAAAGGGGTCAAAACCGCCCTCATAACCAACAAGGGCTTTGAAGACATCATTGAAATCCGGAGGCAGAACAGGCTGGAGCTTTACAATCTGTTTTACTCCGGGCCTGATGAAATTGTTCCCCGGGAGCTGCGTTTTGGCATCAAAGGCAGAATTAACGCCCAGGGCAGGGAAATCCAGCCTCTGGACACGGACGGCCTGAAACAGGCTGCCCGGCAGCTCAGCAGCCTGGGCGTGGAATCCATAGCTGTGTGCCTTTTGTTTTCCTATCTTGATCCCTCCCATGAAAAACAGGTGGCTGAAGAATTCCAAGACCTGTCCGTGCATGTTTCCCTGTCCCATAAGATCCTGCCGGAATTCCGCGAATTTGAGCGCATGTCCACCACTGTGGTCAATGCAGGGGTTTCTCCCAGAATGTCCGGTTATCTCCATCGAATAAAAAAAAATGTTCATCCGGCACCTCTTCGGATCATGCAGTCCAACGGAGGGAGCATTTCAGTTGATACAGCCATGGAAGAGTCAGTGCGCACCATTTTGTCCGGACCGGCCGGGGGAGTGGTAGGGGCTCTGGAAACAGGCCGCAGAGCCGGTTTTGATAAACTGATCACCTTTGACATGGGCGGTACCTCCACTGATGTCTGCCTCATTGACCAGCGGCTGCCCCTGACCACTGAAACGGTTATTGCCGGACACCCTCTGAAGGTACCCATGCTGGATATCCATACCGTGGGAGCAGGGGGCGGTTCTCTGGTCAGGATTGACGCGGGCGGTTCCCTGAGAACAGGTCCGGAAAGCGCCGGGGCTGATCCGGGCCCGGTCTGTTATGGAAAGGGCCGGCAGCTCACCATAACCGATGCCAATCTGTTTCTTAACCGGCTTATCCCGGAAAGGTTTTTAAACGGAAAAATCCGCCTGGTTACAGACAGGCTCCATCTCGCCTTTCAGGAACTGAGCAGCAGGGCAGGTCTTGACCCGGTCAGGCTGGCTGAGGGGATTCTGGCTGTGGCCAATGCCGGCATGGAGAGGGCCATCAGGGTTATTTCTGTGGAAAAGGGGTTTGATCCCAGAGAATTCACCCTGTTTTCCTTTGGCGGAGCCGGAGGCTTGCACTGCGTTTTTCTGGCGGAAATGCTTTCCATCCCCAGGGTGCTGGTGCCCCGCAATCCCGGTATTCTGTCGGCCATGGGCATGGTCATGTCCCATGTAATCAAAGATTATTCCAGGACCGTCATGCTGCCGGTCAAGGACCTGGCAGCAGAAAATCTGGAAAAGATGTTTGTTGTTATGCAGAAGCAGGCTGAAAAAGATATGCAGGCCCAGGGTTTCAGCCCTGAACAGGTAAATAACAGGCTCTTTCTGGATATGAGATATCAGGGTCAGTCTTTTGAGATAATGGTCCCTTTTTCCAAAGAATTTATCCAAAACTTTGAAACAGTGCATAAACAGAAGTATGGGTACAATCATTCCTCCAGAGGCATGGAAATTGTTAATCTGCGCCTGAGATGCCTTGCTTCGCCTGTCAGGCCGGAACCGGAAAAAATCCCTGCAGGCCGCAAAAAGCCTGAACCGGAAGCTGTGGTCCAGGAAAAAAGGGTAATTTTTAATGGCCAGGCTCTGCCAAGCAGGGTCATTGACCGGGACAGGCTCCTGGCCGGCAATGAATTCAGCGGGCCGGCCGTGGTGGTGGAATATTCCTCCACCATTGTGGTTCCCCCTGCAGCCCGGGCCAGGGTGGATGTTTACGGCAATCTTTTGCTGGACACCGGCAAGTAGCAATCTAAGGCATCTGGTAGCAGTTCAGCCATTTGCATGAGGCACGGCTTCCTGGCCGGAGGCGGCGCCCGGAGGGGACTGGCTCTTTCAGAGCTTGTTTTTCCAAGTCTTTTTTTACATCCACCAGAAAACAAGCGCCGGGATGCCACGCTTTTTTTAAAAAGGGCTAAACTGTTACAGCATCTGCAACTGCAAAAGGTGCTTCAAGGACTTGTTTTGCCCGGGCCGCTGTCCACATTACCAAAAAATGTTTCAGGCCCTGGCCCCTTAAACCAGGCAATACTTTTTCACATCATAACAAAAGGCATGCATGACTTTATGACTGTTGATCCGGTACTTACAGAAATCTTCAAAAACCGCTTTTCTTCCATATGCGAAGAAATGGGCATGGCATTGATCAGGACTTCCTTTTCGCCCAACTGCAAGGAACGCCGGAATCTTTCCTGCGCCCTGTTGGACAGCCAGGGGGACATGGTTGCCCAGGCCGCGCATATTCCCGTACACTTGGGGTCCATGCCTTTATCAGTCAAAGCGGCAGTGGAAAAGGCTGAAATGGAAGAAGGAGACATGGTCATGCTCAATGATCCTTTCAGCGGAGGGACCCATCTGCCGGACATTACCCTGGTGGCGCCGGTGATGGACAGCCGGGGCAAACCTCTGTTTTACGCGGCCAACCGGGCTCATCACAGTGATGTAGGGGGCATAAGTCCCGGATCCATGCCTTTGTCTGAATCCATTTTTCAGGAAGGCATCATCATCCCTCCAGTTAAGATAGTCAGTAAAGGGTCATTGAACAGGGACATCCTGAACCTGGTCATGAGCAATGTGCGCACCCCCCTGGAGAGGGAGGGAGACTTCACCGCCCAGATCATGGCCAATATGACCGGTATCAGAAGAATCAAAGAACTTCTGGCCAATTGCGGAACAGAGGCTCTTCTGCAGTATTCCAGGGAAATCATTGATTATTCAGCCAGAATGGTGGAACAGGTGGTGTCTGCACTGCCTGATGGGAATTACTTTTTTGAGGACTGTCTGGATGATGATGGACAGGGCGCGGCCCGCATACCCATCGTTCTCAACCTGGAAATATCCGGCAGCCGGGCTGTTCTTGATTTTTCCCAAAGCGCGGACCAGGTCCGGGGCTGCGTCAATGCTGTCAGGTCCATCACCCTGTCCTGCGTTCTGTATGTTTTCAGATGTCTGGTCAGAGACGATATTCCGGCAAACAGCGGGTGTCTGGCTCCGCTGAAGGTCATCACCAGAAAAGGATCAGTGGTGGATGCTTTGTTCCCCTGCGCAGTGGCCGGGGGGAATGTGGAAACCTCCCAGAGGATAGTGGACGTGATCCTCGGGGCTTTGGCCCAGGCTTCAACCGACTCAATTCCTGCGGCTTCCCAGGGGACCATGAACAATATGGCCATGGGAGGTTTCGATCCTTACAAGGGACAGCCTTTTACTTATTATGAAACCCTGGCCGGAGGCATGGGTGCTTCATGCCGGGGTCAGGGAGCAAGCGCTGTGCATTCCCACATGACCAATACTTTGAATACCCCGGTGGAAGCCCTGGAACACAGCTATCCTTTACTGGTGCGCGAGTATTCCCTGCGAAAGGACTCCGGGGGTTCAGGGCAACACTGCGGAGGCGACGGTCTGGTCCGGGAGCTGGAACCCCTTTGTTCATGTGAAATCAGTATATTGTCCGAGCGCAGATGCATTGCGCCCTATGGGATTCTGGGCGGAGAGGCAGGCAAAACAGGAAAAAACCTGATTTATAGGAACGGCCGCTGGCATGCTGCTCCAGGCAAGTTCCAGGATAGACTTAAGCCAGGAGAGAGGCTGAGAATCATGACCCCGGGAGGAGGCGGCTACGGCCCGGCCTGAGCCTGGCAGGACCCTGCACGGTCAGGCCGGACAGGACAGCTCAGGTCCTTGCCTGAAAAAAATATAAACCTGTACTTTAAGTTTTTAAGTCAAGAATCAATCTGGAGAGAACATGAAAAAAATTGTTTCCGCATCGTTTTTCTGTCTGATAATGTTGCTGCCAAGTCTGCTCATGGCCCAGCTCAATGAAGAAGTCCTGCTGGAAAACGTGGAAAAGCGCTTCAAGACCATTGTCCAGGACAGGGGAGGTGATCCGGCCGGCATATCTGCTGACAACATGAGCATTGAAAAGAAACATTCCTTTACTGTGACTCTGGGTGATCAAACCCTTACCCTTTACGCGGTCAAGGTTTCTCTTCTGGAGCCGGAATCAGGCCAGAAGCAGAATGTGACCCTTATTGTTGACCAGTCCGCAGAGGTGCAGCTGGATGGGGCCTTTGTCAGTCTGAAAACCGGGGAGTCCCTGCATCAGGATGTTCTGGACAAACTGGAGAGGCTGGACAGGGAGTTTGAATCCGGAGATCTTTTGCTTACAGGCCAGGGAGACAAGGAGGTGGTTTTCCTGAGTGATCCCTTCTGCCCTTATTGCCGCAGGGCCTATGAATATCTGATAAAACAGGATGAAGCCTTCAGCCGGTTGAAAATCGCCCATTTTCCCATCAGCCCTGATTCAGGCTCAGTGGCTTTGACCCTTTTGATGATGGATCATAAAGATCAGGACAATTTTCACCATGTGGTGGATTTCGCCTACAATCTGGACCAGACTGAACTTGAAGGCAATGCTGATCACCAGGTCATAGAAAAATTCAATGAAAAATTTAACGCCTTTGACAAGACTCCTGAGCAGGTATTTACTGATCTGCAGCAAAAATACCAGAATAAACTGGCCAAAGACATGCAGGAGATGCAGGATATCGGACTGACAGGTACTCCGGTGATCATCATAGACGGCGTAATGGTCAGCGGATTCAACCAGAACAGGATAGACAAGCTTCTGGGGCAGTGATGATCTGCAAAATTCGACTGAAAAAACTCGTTTTTGCAGTTGCAGAAGTCAGAGATCAGCAAAAACAAAGACTTATGCACAAGTTTTTTGATGAATCTTGGTAACAGTTTAGCCGTTTGCATGAGGCACGGGGACTGGCTCTTCCGTCACCCACTTGGCAATCCAACAGGCATTCAGCTTCAAAAATTCAGCTCAAGTGGGTGACGGGGTGCCTGTCCCCTGCGCCCTTAAAAAGGGCTAAACTGTTACCTGTTTTTATGTCCAAAGCAAACCTGCGTCTGTATCATTTACAAAATGGCTAAACTGTTACAAACAATGCTTACGGCTGTTAATATTCCAGTTCCTGATGCTGGATGGTTTCCAGAATTTCCTTGTAGTCATCAAACCAGTAGGCATTGGTGTTGCGCTTGCAGATGAACACCTTGCCGCTGTCATAGGGGTCAGCAGCCCGGTGGATGCGGAAAATGATGTTTTCATCGGTCATGGCCACCACCTCGATTTTGCCATCAGCGTGGGACATGGCCAGCTTGGCCCGTTTGCCCAGACCGGAACACATGCCCCGGGCTGTCTGGTAGACATGAAAGGCTTCCTCCACAGGAACAGCATAGGTGAGATTACCCACAGTGGGCCGGCAGAAAAAAATATAATACGGCGCAATTCCAGTATAAGACAGTTCATTGAACAGCCGGGCCATAACCTTGGGATCGTCATTGACCCCTCTAAGGATAGGGGTCTGGTTGCAAAGCACTGCCCCGGCCCTGATCAGCCTGTGACATGCTTCGCGGCTTGGACCGGTCATTTCCCTGGGATGGGAGTAATGAAGCATGAAATAAATCTTGGCATCAGGCAGGCTGTATTTTCTGACCATTTCCAGAAGCCCGGGGTCGTTGAGGACCCGGTAAGGGTTGTAGGACATGAGCTTGGTGCCGATCCTGATGATCCGGACGTGTTCAATCTTCCTCAATTCTCTGATAATGTTTTCCAGTTTGCCGGTGGACAGCATCAGGCCGTCCCCGCCGGTTAAAAGCACATTATTGATCTCTTTGTGATCCCGCACATATTCCAGGGCCTGGTCCAGATCAGTCAGAAACTCCTTTTGTTCCGGATAAATAAAAAGCCTCTTTCTAAAGCAGTACCTGCAGAATCCGCCGCAGGCATCACTGGCCAGAAAAACCGCAGTGCTTCTGTATTTATGCTGAAGGCCCGGCATAATTGAATATTTTTTTTCATTGGAAGCATCCACCCGCCCCCATTGATCCAGTTCCTCCTGACATGGAATAATTATCCTTTTGATGGGATCATTGGGATCGTTCCAGTCAATAAGGGATAGATAGTAGTCATTGGATCTGAATTCAAACTTGTCCATGACCGGTTTGAGGTTTTCCAGTTCCTTGGGGGAAATACCCTGAACCCTGGTAATGTCGTTGATGTATTCGGGTGAGCGCATACATGCCTCCTTGGTTTCACCATTATTAAAGACATGCTCTGTTCAGCCTGAGCATGCTTCCGGGACGGCTGATCATTCTGCTTGTTCAGCCGGGGTTTTCCTGCCCCGGCCGGCTGTTATGTAAGTTTGACTGACGCACTGAAAGAGCGCCTTGTGAATGCTGTCAGGTCGAAAGGGTAAAACAACAAGAACCTTTTGATGTGGCTCGAAACTTGTATAACCTGCAATTGATGATTGTAAGATAACAGATAGTCAAATAATGTCAACATCAGCCGGATTAATTCCTTTCCAGTCCTGCTTACAGGTGAAACCAGGCTGCCACAAAAGCCTGGCATGCCCAGGTTCTGCCTTTTTTTTCGCAGTGATGCCGGCTTTTTTCAAGTCCGGAAGCAGGTATTTTAGGACTTGTTTTACCGGTGCAGGAAAAAATTTTTTTGTAACAGTTTAGCCGGTTGCATGAGGCACGGGGACTGGCTCTCCCGTCACCCACTTGGCAATCCAACAGG
>CAZHCY010000080.1:0-9433 GCA_964531185.1 uncultured Desulfovibrionales bacterium
TTGAGTCTGATTGTCAAAGCAAGCCTGGGGTGGAAAACAGTGTAGCCGGACGTGTCCGGTGGATCAGCCCCAGAGGATTCATCAGATTTTTTCATTGCTGACAGCAGTGTTCTGGTTATTGTTCTGGTCAGGTCCGGGTAAAAGGTGGAAATAATTTATCAGATCCGGCTCACAGGGGGCCTGCAAGCCCAGGCTGTTTCCATCTGGAAATGATGTCCTGCAGAGCTTTGTCAATGTGGGCAAATCTGAAAACAAAGTCATTTTCCTGAAGGACCTGGGGGATACATTTCTGGCCGGTTAAAAGCATTGTGGCCACATCTCCGTATGCCATCTTCAGGGCTACTTCAGGAACCCTGAGAAAGGCAGGCCTTTTGAGGACTTTGCCCAGGGCCCTGGTAAACTCGGCATTGGTCAGGGTCTGGGGGGAGCAGAGATTCAGGGCACCGCTGATGCTGGTGTTTTTGCTGACAAAGTGCAGACCCCTGACCAGATCAGTAATATGCACCCAGGGAAACCACTGTTTTCCGTTGCCAAGTTTTCCTCCCAGGCCTTTGCGAAATATGGGGAGCATCTCGGACAAAGCCCCGCCATTGGGACCAAGGACTGCTGGAAATCTTGGCACAATCACCCGGTGTCCGTATTCTGAAGCCTGCATGGCGGCTTCCTGCCATTTGACCGCCACTTGAGCCAGAAAATTGTTTCCAGGCGGGTCTTGGTCATAAACAGGTTCATCCCCTCTGGGACCGTAGTATCCTACGGCATTGGCACAGATGAAAACCCTGGGCTCAGCCTGCTTCAGGGCGGATACAATATTCATGGTGGAATTCACCCTGGAATCAAGAATCATCTGCCTGGCCTTTTCTGTCCAGTTGGTCATTATGGGTGAACCGGTCAGGTTGATGATCACGTCTGCAGCTCTGGCTTCCTCCTGCCATGGCCCATGCTTGAGTGGATCGCCGGAAACTGTTTTCAGTTCCTTGCCTGAAGGGGTGTATCTGGCTTCATCCCTGACCAGGGCTGTGACCTGTTCTTTTTTTTGCAAAAGGTGCTCAATCAGAAATCTGCCGATAAAACCAGTTCCGCCGGCAATAAAATATTTCATTTTTCTTGGCCTCCGTTGTTCCATTTGCGGATGTATGCCTGAACATCGAATTTTCTTCGGCAACCTTTGTAGCTCATGTATCTGACAGTGCCAAATACCGGTCTTTCTTTCCAGGGACGGTCATGAAGGCCCCCGATGGACCAGAGTATGCCTGTATAGCCATTGGGATCCCTGCCGTCCAGTTCATATTTGTCATTGAGAAAAATTGCCCGTTCAATGGCCTGTTCAGGATCAGGAGACCATTCCAGAATTTTCTTGGCCCAGTACATGCGCATGTAGCCGTGCATCTTGCCCAGAATGGTCATCTCCTGCTGGGCCGCGTTCCACAGGGGATCTTCAGTGGCCGCATGTTCCAGTTCTTCCAGAGAATAAACCATCGGTCTTTTATCCGCCCTGTGCCTGTTCAAGGTGTTTTTGCCCCAGTCTGGAAGTCCTTTAAAGCTGTAGTAATTCTGGTTATAAAAGCAGAAATTGTCAGACAGTTCCTTTCGGATGATGAGTTCTTCCAGAAAAAAATGGGCTGATTTATGGTCAACACTGGGGTGCTGTTTTAATTTCAGGGCAATGGTCTGGGAGCAGATGTGGCCAAAATGAAGATAAGGGGAAAGACCGGACAGGGCCGGTTCATTGGGGTCATTTCTTTTCTCTGCATAGTTGTATAGGCCTGTTTCCACAAAAACCTCAAGTATTTTCATGGCTTCATGGCTGCCAGGAACAATCCCGTCCGCCGGTCCGGCATCTGGATCAGGGTTCAGGGTTTTCAGAAGCTGGTCAGGATCAAGGGTACATTTTTCACTGCTCTGTTCTATGTGCTTGATTGCAGGGAAAGGCTCCAGAAACTGGTCAAGCTTTCTGTGTATTTTGGGGCGAATGGTCCTGGCTGCATATTCCTGCTTGTCAGAGGCAACCCAGCAGGGAACAATGTTGTGGGCATCAACCAGGTCAACCCCTGTATCCACTTTCTGAAGCACTTTCTGCTGCCAGTGCTGTTTTGTTCTTAACGGGTCAAAGTCCATGACAAGCAGTGACGCATTTCTGGATATAAGGTATTCAGGGATTTTGTCTTCAGGGTTCCCAAGGATTACATCCAGAGGGATGTTGAGTTTTGCGGCTTCCCGGCAGCAGTGGACAAGTCCGTGAAGCATAAAATGATATTGTCTCAGGCCTGCGCCAGGATAATCAAAGGCAAGACAGAACACAATCCTCAGGGGCAGACTGCTGCGGCTGGCAAGATGCCTGGCGTGAATCAAAGCCCAGTTGTGGTGAATTCTCTGATCTCTGCTCATCCAGTAGACCACAGGTCCTGAAAAGGACTTTGCCGGACTTATGGTTTGTATGCGCTCCTGGAGGGTGTTCAACTTGCTGATTCTCCTGACTTGATTTAGGAATATTTCCATGCTTACAATCAAGTGTTCAGGATGTAAACGAAAGCTTTGGAAATATAAAAAAATCGGTCCCGGTGAAGTGCTGCGCTGTCACAAGCAAAGAATCAGCAAAAGATTTGAGTACTGTGAAAAGGACGGCCGGGTTCACTGCCTGTGTGGTCAGACAGTGGGAATAGACAAGGGAAGGTTTTACAAGATGATAGCCAAAGCATTTACTTATTCCGGGACCAAGGATACCTGTTGAATTGAAAGCCAAAAGCAAGGCGCCAAGGGTTCAGGAGGGCAGTCAGAAATACTTTGGGGAGTCAGCCCCCCGGGCTGATCCGGACCGGGTCATTATTGAGGGGCGTGTAAATAAGTCCCTGCCCTGTTATTTTTTGCATGATCCTGGTTGATATGGGCAGCCGGGGGCTTGTGCCCGGGGCTGAAATCTGTCCCTGTGAATGGCTTCAGGGGCTTTATGGTATGAACAGATTGAGTACGTGTGGGATCATTTCGGTGGCCCTGTGAATGGCTTCAGGGGCTATATGGTGGAACTGATTTTGATAGGTGCCCTTGCCGGTGATATAGCCGGATCCATATTATGAGAGGCAAAGCATCAAGCATAAGGATTTTCAGCTGTTTACCAGGGGTTGCCGTTTCACGGATGATACTGTTCTGACCGCTGCCCTGGCGGATTCAATCCTGACCGGCAGACCTTATGAGGAAAACCTGAGAAGGTTTTATCTGCTTTATCCGGACGCCGGTTATGGTGAGAGTTTTCAGGCCTGGGCCAGGGATCCGGATATGGGCCCTTACAACAGCTGGGGCAACGGGGCAGCCATGCGCATAAGCCCGGCGGGTTTTGCATTTGACAGCCTGGAAATTGTTCTGGATAAGGCTGCGGAATTCAGTGCCCTGACGCATAATCATCCGGGCTGACCATGGCTTTGCCCTGGGTTTTGTTCTGATGGTGAGCAGTTTCCCGGATCTGCCCGGGCAGCTGACTTTTTTAAAAACAAAAGGAAGATTTTTGGTGAATAATATCTCTTTGGTCTCACGGCTTAGACAGGCTACCCAGGATCTGCATTCCCAGATTGAACAGACCAGTTTTGCCGGGGTTTTTTTCAGCAGGACTGTTAGTCTAAAGGCCTATCTGGGTTATATCCGAGTGCTGGGGGTCATTCATTCAGTGCTGGAGAAAAGTCTTGATCAGTCAAAACACCCTCTGGTGCAAAGGGTCTGGAACGATGATCTGCGCCGTTTTCCGCTGCTGATCCAGGATAATGATCAGTTCAGGTATGATCTTGTTCCAGATGTTGTTCCGGCCATCAACAGTGCCTTAAAGGCTGCTTCACTGATAAGGGTGGCTGCCCTGGAAAATCCTTTATCGCTTCTTGGCTTTCTTTATGTCATGGCCGGATCATCAGGGGGTGCCTCTGTACTTGCTCCTCTGGCTGCCGAGGCTCTGGAGCTGGAGCCTCACAAGGGACTGGCCTACCTGAGCCTGCACGGGGGAAAAGGAGTTGATCACTGGCAGCGGGCAGCTGAAGAAATTGACAGATTGCCCCTTGCAGAAGATCAGGTTCCGGTCCTGGAGCAGGCAGCTGAATCTTTATTTGAACAATTGCTCCAGGCATTCAGAGAATTATGGCCCATAGAAGAAGATGATCTTGATTACACTTCTGCCGGGCTGAATCCTGCATCAGGCAGTCATCCGCTGACCAATCAACGCCGGGACCTGAAGGCTGTACTCAGGGCCTCTGACCGGACTCTTGTCAGATATCCTTATTTCATGAACAGATTTGGCTTGCTGGGCAAGTGTTTTGCTGACTCCGGCGGAGCCTGGCTGGCCGGTCTTTCTCTGGAGGCACCTGAATATATGTCTGCCCAGATCAACTGGCTTTCCAGAGTGCTGTCTTCCAGAGGGATTCCCACCCTGCTTCTGGCTGAGCACATGAAGTTTCTGGCCCATGAACTTCTTATGGCTGATGCCGGTAATCAGGCCGGGGCAACCAGGCTGGACAACAAGGCTTTATCCCTTCTGTATGAGCTGGATTCTACCCTGAGTCCTGAAACAAGAAGGCGGGCCACAATCACAGGCCATGGCTTTCCTGGGTATTGCTGGACCGAGGCCGTCCATCTCATAGCCTCAGCTGCAGTGGATGAATCCAAAGGAATGGAAAACAGTCTGGATGTCCTTCTTGAATGGCTGGGTAATGATTCCATTTTTTCAAAGGCCTGGGTTAAGGCTGTTAAAGATCAGGCTGAAGCTTTCAAAGAAGTCATAAACAGATCCGGGTGAACAAGGACAGCTGCTGTTGAGAAGAACAGACTGCCTGCAGGACCTGGCCCTGGTATTACAGATAGCAGGGTGTTGAACATGAGAAGATCATGCTTTCTGATATTTTATCTGGAATAGTTCCGGTGGACCGGGAGCTTCTGAGGACTGCGCAATCGCACCTGGACAATCTCACCAAACCCGAAGGCAGCCTTGGACTGCTGGAGGAAATCGCGGCCAGGCTTGTGGCCATCAGCAATGGCCAAAAGCCATGTGTACAGCCCGGGCTCATTTATACCTGCGCCGGAGACCATGGAGTGGCCAGTGCCGGGGTCAGTCTTTACCCAGGTGATGTGACCAGACAGATGGTTATGAATTTCATGAACAAGGGAGCAGCTGTGAATGTTCTGGCCCATACCTGCGGTCTTGAGCTCAAAGTGGTTGATGTGGGAGTCTGCGGAGAGCAGTTTCCTGAACATGAGCTTCTTGTCCCGGCCAGGATCTGTTCAGGTACTGAGGACTTGTCCCGGGGCCCGGCCATGACTGAAGAAGACTGCCGAAGAGCTGTGGACCTGGGGATTGATCTGGCGGTCAGGGCCAGTGAAAGGGGGATCAGGACCCTTTGTACCGGAGAGATGGGCATAGGCAATACAACCCCTTCAACAGCCCTGTTTTGTGCTTTGTTGGGTTTTGAACCCCTGGAGCTGGCTGGGGCAGGAACAGGACTCAGTCCTGAGGGAATTGAGAAAAAGGCCCTGGTAATAAGGAAAGGGCTTGAGGTCAACAGGGATGCAGTTGCAGGACAGGATCCCATGCAAATTCTGGCCGCCCTGGGGGGGCTGGAAATTGCCTGTCTGACAGGCATCATCCTGGGCGGGGCCTGGAAGCGGATGAATCTGGTTGTTGACGGGTTCATTTCCACGGCAGCGTTTGTCTGCGCATGGAAAATAAATGCCTTTGTTCAGGACTATGCTTTTTTTTCTCATTTGTCTGCAGAGAAGGGTCACGGAGCTGTGCTGGACAGAATCAGGGCCAGACCGATTCTGAACCTGGGCATGCGGCTGGGAGAAGGAACCGGGGCAGCCATGGGTTACCATGTTCTGCGGTGTGCTGCTGATCTCTTCAATAATATGGCCACCTTTGAGCAGGCCAGGGTCAGCAGGCAGACCCTGGCCGGGCAGCAGGTGAAAGCTCAAAAATAAAGTCAAGGTAACAGTTTAGTCATTTGCATGAGGCACGGCTTCCTGGCCGGAGGCGGCGCCCGGAGGGGGGACTGGCTCTTCCAGGGCTTGTTTTTCCAAGTCTGTTTATTGCATCAGCTAAAAAACAAGTCCTGGGGTGCCTGTGCCCTGCTTCCCTTAAAAAAGGGCTAAACTGCTACAAATCAAGCTGTTTCTTTCCTGAATTTTTCAAGGTAGCGCTGATAGGTCCAGTTGCTCAGGGCATCTATGCAATTGTCCCTGAGCCTGTTCCACCTCATCTTTTTGTTGGAGTCAATTTCACCATAGCAGGTGAATTCAAGCCCCATGGCTGTTGAGTCTTCCTGCTTATCCGGAAAAATATATTTTATCCTGGCCTTGAGCCAGAAGACCAGTTTTTGACCATTACAGGGCTCTTTGAGAACCAGCCATAATATAAGAGGATGGCCTTTTTCCCATTCCTGACCAAGCTTTTCAGTCAGCCTGTTGGGAAAGACCGCTTTTATCCCTCCTGCTGAGAGGTTTATCAGACGCAGAGAGCCGGACTTGACCTGATCCACGGTCATAAGCGGTGAAAACAGGCTTTTTTGACTGGTTTCTGATGATTTTTGAATGAACCTGTCCTCTTCCCACAGGGAGAATCCCATGACCAGTCTGGGATCCATTTCTACGCGCATGCTTTTCCTGCGCTGGCTAATATTCAGACTTTCAGGAAAATCCACTGTCAGCTTGAACTGGTTGAATCTGTCTTTCCGGGTTTCGCGCACTGTGCACTGGAAGTTGAAGAATACTGTTTTCTGCATGCCCTTGGTGTCTTCAATCATGAAATAACAGGTCAGGGGCAGTTCCTGCCATCTTTGTTTGAAAACTCGGGAATCTGTTTCCAGGAGCATGCTGTCCTGGCTGAATTCCGCGAGATATCCGCCCAGGTCATGTATGCCGGACTCTTCCTGAGGCAGAGCAATGATGAACCTGGTCCGCTGATCCATGGCTGTGTTTAGGCAGGTTTCAATCTTATCTCTTGATGTGATCATATTTTTACAAAAGAATAAATTTAAGTGAGCCTGTATAGATAATGACAAAAGATTAAGCGTTACTTTTTAATGGCGGATTATTGGAAAAAAATCAATATTTTTTTGCTTACATATATGTGCGGCATTTATCAGTCAATAGCAGGTCAGCTCTTTTAATGTAACATATAGCCATTTGCATGCAGCACGGCGTCTGCCCGGAGGCGGCATCCGGAGGGGAACTGGCTCTTCCGGCACCCAATTGACTGGATATTTCCAGGTATGATTTGTTACTGACAACTCAAGTGGGGCCGGGCCTTGCTGCCCTAAAAAAGGCCTAAACTGTTACCTTTTATTAAAGGCGCAGGGAACAGTCCGGATGGATTAAAGACAGAGACTGTCTTCAAGGCGGATGCATTAACCGGTTTCGTCAATGATTGTTCCGGAATACCTGTAAAGCAGATTGAGCAGAATTTCTTCCAGGGAAAGCTCTGGACTCTGCCTTCTGGCGTCCACAGCCTGGTCCAGGAAATCGGCCTGGGAATCAAGGGAGGCTGACTGGAATTCCAGCCCTGATTTCCGGCCTGAGTATATATCTTCCACCACAGTGGTGTCGTTTATGTAGGTTGACAGGGTCTCCAGCTGGGTCTGCAGGGTGCCTTCAGGGTCATCTTCCAGATCAGTTCCTTCCAGGGCGTCCCAGTTGACCTGGTCCAGAGGGCGGAAGGTGACATCAAAGCCGCCGTCAAGATAAGCCTGAATATACACATTGCCCTGATCATCGATCTGGGAGGTGCCCCACTGTTCGCTGTCCAGCAGGGCAATGCCGTTGTAGCGGGTATTTTCCACAGTGCTTTTAATTTTATCCCTTAAGGCGTTATATTCTTCAGCCAGAGTGGCGGTGTAGTCCAGGTCTCCGTCAGCTACTTTCAGGGCCAGATCTTCCATTTCTTCCAGGGAAGTTCTGATGGTGCCCAGGGCTTCTTCGGCAACCCCCATCATCTGTGCCGCCTCCTGGACATTGCGGGCATTCTGCCTGATGGCGCTGCTGTCTGAGCGAAGTTTTCCAGTGATGGCTTCATCATAAGGATTGGTCAGAGGCTGTACCGGAGGGTTCCCGATCATCATTTCCCTCAAGTTGGCGCCCACTGTTGAGCCCTGGAAATAAGCATTCAAAAGCAGATCTTGCTGCCAGATCTGATTGGAGGTGTTGTAAATAAAGAACCTTTCCAGGTCGCTCAGGGCCATGAATTTCTCCCGGGGCCGGTTTCATAATGACAGGGAAGCCTGTAAACAGATAACAGAGTCTTTTATTATGATTTATCGGTCGTATGAGTCAATGTCTTTAACTGCGGGATGGCAGTGGTGCAGAAAACAGGCTTATCCGGTTTCCATGCAAAAAACCGGGGAATAATTCATAAGCAAATCCCCTGGCAGACCTCTGATTTTGCTGACTTCACATTTCTGTCTTTTGATTTTTATGGACAGAAAGCAACACTTCAGCCATTTGCATGAGGCACGGCTTCCTGCCCGGAGGCGGCGCCCGGAGGGCGACCGGTTCTTTCAGGGCTTTTTCCCCTGGCCTTTAGAAACAGCCTGAGACAGGACAGCCTGGATAATATTTTCAGTTGACATCTTGTTTACTTTAGTTAACAAGAAACATATGTCTGTCAGGATGAAATTTGAAGATTTTTTTGCCAGAGTGACCAGGACAACCGATGTCCGGACTCAGAAACAGCTTGCCGATCTTCTGGGTGTGGGGCCGGCATCCATTACTTTGTCCAAGACCAGGGGTGTGCCCCGGAGCTGGTCCCTGAGAATAGCCTCTGTGTTCGGCCTTAATCCCGGCTGGCTGGAAACCGGGCATGGTCCAGTGTACCAGGGCCACAGGCACGACGCTTTTTATGTCCCCAAGGTGTGCGCCAGGGCCTGTGCCGGCTCAGGCTCTCTGGAAGTTGAGGACCATATAATCGGCGAGCTTCCCTTTTCAGCAGCCTGGATAAGCCGCAAGGGCAGCCCCAGGGACATGGTGGTCATGGAAGTGGTGGGAGACAGCATGTCCCCGGAACTGGAGGAAGGGGACAGCATCCTGGTGGATCAGAGCCAGAAGCGGATTCTGGGGAACAATGTTTATGTGATGGGTCTGAATGATTCCCTGCAGGTCAAGCGGGTCCATGTTTCGCCGGGGCTGGTGGTTCTGGTCAGCACCAATCACAGATATGCGCCTGTAACTTTGCAGGGGGATGAACTGGACACCCTGAGGCTCCTGGGCCGGGTTATCTGGAGCAGCCGGGAATATGCTTAATTTCTGACCTGTCCTGCCAGGGCGGAGCAAGCCTGTTTTTTGCCTGGTTTATCCGGCGTTTCTGCATTGCCGGACAGGGCGGTCTGGTGCTTTTGGATTCAAATCAGGTCCATGACGGGTGTTACCGGTCACTGATATAGAGCCAGTGAGCGGTCAGTATAATGGAGCCACC
>CAZHCY010000081.1:0-9384 GCA_964531185.1 uncultured Desulfovibrionales bacterium
CCCCACTTCCCCCTTCTCCCTTCCACCTTCCGCATTCATCATTCCTCCTTCATCGTTCATCATTCCCCGCTCCCCTACGCCATAACAACAGACCGCGCCTCCTCCACAGTGGTAATTCCTCTGCAGACCTTGTCTGCTGCGTCGTCGCGCAGGGTGGACAGCTTGCCTGCTTTTACGCATTCCCTGGTTATCTGGCCGGCAGAGGCCTGATCCATGATCATCTGCTGCACATCAGGGTCAATATTGAGAATTTCAAATACCCCGGTTCTGCCTTTGTATCCTGTATTGGAGCAGGAATGACAGCCCTTGCCCTTCATATAGGTGCATTCAGACCCTGATGGCAGTTTCAGGGCTCTGAGGCCTGCAACCGGAGGTTCATAGGCTTCAGCGCAGTTGGAGCAGACCTTGCGCACCAGGCGCTGGGCAAAGGTGGTCAGAAGCACCGAAGAAACAAGAAAGGGCTCCAGGCCCATATCCATAAGCCTGGTAATGGATCCGGCCGCATCATTTGTATGCACTGTGGACAGCACTCTGTGCCCGGTCAAGGCCGACTGCACCGCAATGCCGGCTGTTTCCGAATCCCTGATCTCACCCACCATGATTATATCCGGATCCTGGCGCAGCACTGACCTGAGCCCGGAAGCAAAGGTCATCCCTGCTCTTCGGTTCAGCTGGACCTGTCTGATTCCCGGAACCCTGTATTCCACAGGGTCTTCCAGAGTGATAATGTTGGTGTCGGGCTTGTTCACCTGCTGCAAAATAGCGTAAAGACTGGTGCTTTTACCGCTGCCTGTAGGCCCGGTGGACAGGATCATGCCGTAAGGCTTATGAATGACTGCTGCTATCTTTTTCAGGTCTGAACTGCTCATGCCCAGTTCATCAAGGGAATAAATCCCGGAACTCATATCCAGTAGACGCATGACCACATTTTCGCCGTAAATGGTAGGCATGCAGGAAACCCGGATATTTATCTCCCGGCCTTCCATATTTACGGTGAATCTGCCGTCCTGAGGCGCTCTGGTCACGGATATGTCCATTCGGGACAGAATCTTTAACCTGGATACCAGGGAAGGCATGAGCTTTCTGGACGGGGCAGGCACATCCTTGAGTTTGCCGTCCACCCGGAACCGGATCTGAATCCTCTCCTTTTCCGGGCTGATATGAATATCACTGGCCTGTTCATTCACAGCCTGGGCAATAATGGAATTAACTAATCTGATAACCGGAGCCTGATCAGCCTGACTCTCCAGGGTATTAACGTCCAGATCGCTGCCGTCGGCCCCCTCCAGATCGTCCGGGATACTGATGCTTTCCACGCTTTCCAGCACATCATCCAGAACTCTGTACATACCGTATACTGAAGTGAAAAGCTGGGCAAACTCAGCTTCGGTACAGACCATTGGCTCCACTTCGCGGTCTGTATAAATTTCCAGGGCGTCCAGGGCGTCAATATCCAGAGGATCGGTCATGACCACCACCAGGACTCTGCCCCGCAGGCTTAAAGGAACAGCTCCGTTTTTCTTGGCCACTTCAGCCGGCAAAATTTCAGCCATCCCCATATCCATGGGATGCTTTTCCGGGACATACCTGAGGATGCGCAGCTGCCTGCTTAAAGTGTTAACAATGTCCTCTTCCTTGCAGTAGTTGTTGCGGGCCAGATACTGACCCAGCCTGAGGCTGGAACTTTTTTTCCCCTCCAGGGCGGACTGAAGCTGCTCTTCAGCAATCAAGCCCTCGTTGACCAGCATTTCACCAAGACGAATTTTTTTTCGCATAATTATCAAGCAGGGTTAAGGATCAATAAAATACAATATCGCCTTCATCCAGGTTTATCAGCCGGGCCTTGGCCTTGATCCTGGCAGGCATTTTATCCAGTGCCTCTAAGGCATCTTTTTCTGCGGCAAAGCTTCTGCGCCAGGCAGCAGTATAGACTATATTTTTCTCATCTCTGGAAAAAGCCAGAATCCTGAGTCTTTTGCTGTCGGCTCCAAGAAGTGAGGCATAGGCTCTTTTCAGATCAGGATATGAACCAAGAACAACCCACCAGGATTCAACAGCTTCCGGAGGCCGGAATCCATTAACAGGAAAATAAACAGCCAGGCCTTCATAGAGATTGTGAATATCTTTTATATGGGGGTTGGCTGCAGCCATCCTGTTCATAAGCCTCTCAGCAGCCTGACCGTAAACTCTCTCCACCATATTCCATAAATTTTCATGTCTGTTGACTCGGATCAGGCCGAATTCTTCTGGCCATGGGGCCGGGCTTTTTTGGTCGGTTTTGGCATGATCAGGCAAAACATTGCCTGGTGCTGGATCATCAGCTGAAGCGCCTGAAGAATCCATTGCTTCCTGTGAGGAATTCAAATTTTGCCTCACCATTAGATCACCAGCCTCCACCTCAGACACTGGTTCCAGGTTCATGCGCACTGAATAAGGGTGACTCTTTTGCCCGGCTTTTTCTCTGGTCAGAAATTCTCCCGCGTCAAAGTCGGTCAGGGCAGGTACCAGGAAGAGGATGGACAGGGCCAGAATAAGGCCTGCGGAAGCTCCAGCGGCCACCCATGGCAAATTGCTCCCAAACCAGCCCTGACGGGCATCAGGCAGCCCCTGTCTGGCCTTTTTCACCATGGACGCGGTAACCCTGTACCTGTTTTTGATTATGGCCAGCATAACCACCCTGTGACAGAGATTCATAATCCGCCTGGGATGACCGCTGGTCAAGAAGTGCACTGCTCTCAGGGCTCCGGAAGTAAACTTGAGCCTGGGTCTTCGTCTGCTGCCGTAATCAGAAGCTTTCTGCAGCCTGTAGTTGATAAGCTGCCCTGTCTCTTTCAAATTCAGGGGGTTGACCCTGCAAAGCAGATTAATCCGGTCTGTAAAATTTTGGTGGGCCTTTAAAGTATTGATGAATTCATTCTGAGCAAAAATTATGATCTGCAGCAGTTTATGATCATTGGTTTCAAAATTGAGAAGCTCCCGCAGTACTTCCAGGCAGGAACTGGAAATTTTCTGCCCTTCGTCAACAATAAGCACCACATTTCTTTTTTTCTGAGCCACCTGCTCAAAAAGATGATTTTTGAGCAGCTCCTTGTAGCCTGATTCAGTGGAAGGTGGCCTTTCTTCAGGCCCGGGATTTCTAATAATGCGGTTCAGATGCCCCAGCATCTCCAGAGGGCCCATAAAGGAGGGGTCCATGACCAGGCAGGTCTCAATTTCCGGATCATCCTGAAGATCAAAGATAAGCTTGCGGCAGATGGTGGTTTTGCCTGCGCCCACCTGGCCCAGGACAACGCACAAACCGCGGCGGAGCCTGATGGAGATCTCCAGTTTCTGCAGGCAGTCCAGATGATTAGACGAGCCATAGAAAAACTCCGGATCCGGAGAATTGGAAAACGGCTCTGTATAGAAATCAAGAATTTTGTAATAGTCCACGTGAACCGTCCCGAAGAACTAAGGGACCGACTCCAGGCAGTCGGCAGGCTTATTTATATTCGCTGCTGTAAGGCGGCCTGTGGGGAAGAATGTGCGGAGTAACGAAAATCAGAACCTCTTCCATGAGCTTTTCCCGGGAATCCTTCCTGAAAAATGCGCCCAGGCCGGGAAGATCCTTGAGTCCTGGAACCCCGTCCTGACCAAAAACGCTTCGCTCCTTGCTCAGGCCGGAAATGACTATGGTTTCACTGTCCGCCACCACCAGATTGGTTTCAGTCTGCTTTTTGATAATATATGGGTTGCCCTGAACTTCTCTTGACCGATCCACTTCATCCTTCTGAACCTTGACATGAAGCCTCATCTGATCAGAATCAATAATATTGGGAGTAATCTCCAGCCTGAGCACTGCATCTTCAAATTTGACCTCAGGATCTCCATCCTCATCCCTGGTCACATATGGCACCTTTTCTCCATTTTCGGTGAAAGCCATCTGATTGTCCAGAGTGGTTATGGACGGGGAGGACAAAATATTCAGCTTGCCCTCGGACTGCAGGGCGGAAAGCTGCATCTCCAGCACATTGCCGGTAACCAGGCCGAACATGAGATCCAGGCTGGCCGGGCTTTTATCCGCATCAACAGGGAAATCAATAATTGGATCTTCTCCGCCGATAAACAGACGTTCATTGCCGCTGCCCAGATGTTTGCTAATGTATCTGCCGCCCCACTGGATTCCCAGATCCCGGGCCGTATCCTGAGTGGTTTCCACGATATGGGCCTTGAGCAGGACCTGAGGCCTTGGCTGGTCAAGGCTCCTTAAAAGATTGAGCACCCGCCTGGTATCATCTTCTATAGCCTGAATTACAAGAGCATTATTATGCTTGTCAAAAAACACACCACCGCGCTGAGGTTCTTCCTCCTGCCCCATGCCCAGTATTTTGCTGACGTGCTGGGCCAGGGTTTCCGGATCAGCATAGCGGATCATGACCACTGATGTCTTTAAAGGCTCCAGACTTTTCTGCTTAGTCAGGGCGGCCATCCTGTCGCTGCGCACGTTCTCCATCTGGATATCGCGCTGCATGTCCTGAATATCCATAACCCGGATGATATCCCCCTGCCAGACGTAATCCAGGCCATGGGTGCGCAGAACGCCTAAAAAGGCCTGATCCCAGGGCATTTCTACAATATTTATGCTCAGGGCTCCGGAAACATTGGAACTCATGATAATGTTCTGATCAGCAGCCCGGGCCAGGGCGCGCATGATGACCCGGACATCAACTTCCCGGAATTTAAGAGTCACTTTGTTGGCGGGCAGCGGTTTGGAAGGTTTTTGCTCCTCTTCTGCTTCATCTTCCAGGGTCACGTAAACATCAGCTTCTTCCACCTCATGTTCCTTTTTCGGAGGGGAATAACCCTGAGACTCTTCAGACTTGAACTTCCACTCTTTAAAAAAATCTTCCTGGGCCGATTTATCCTGATGAGCACATCCAGTCTGCACTGCAAGGCTGAAAATGATTAATGCCCCCAAAAGCAGAATATTCATGCGGTATGGATAAGTCTTTAGCATTTTCCGTAGACCAGCTGAGCAATCAGTAACAGTTTAGCCCTTTTTAAAGAAAGCAGGGGGGCAGGCACCCCAGCACTTGTTTTCTATTTATCTAAGAAACAGACTCAGAAAAAACAAGCGCTGGGGTGCCTGTCCCCGTGCTTCATGTAAATGGCTAAGCAGTTACAATAAATATTAAAATTCATCCTTAAAAAACAGGGTAATCCGGCGCTTGTCCGACTGAAACTCCAGCACGACTTCATCAGAGTGGATATTTATTATTTTGAGACCAGGTTCAGCAAGGATGTCTCCCTCCTGATATTCCTGCCCGTTGATTACAGCCAGCCTGGCCCGGCCCATTTCAATATATCCTTCATAAGCCAGGGATAAATCAACTTCCTCAGGGACCTGCTCCGGTTCCTTTTCCTCTGGTTCTTCTCCGTAAGGCCAGGCATAAAACGGATTTATGTCTGCCTGCAAATGCAGGGCTTCAAGAACTAAGCCCATCCAGGGTTCAAGCTGCAGATCCTCAAGCTTCTGACTAAAACCAGTGGTAAACTCACTGGTTTCCTGGAGCTGGGTCTGGATGCTTTGTTCCGGAGTCTTGGAGGAAGACCTGAAAAAAAACTCGTATCCCCCGTAAATTAAGGCCAGAAACATCAGGGCCAGCAAGATTTTTTGCCTTTTTGCCATAAACCGTTACCAAGGAAAAGCCCTGCCTGTTATTTTACCTTTACCCAGATGCGCAAAGCAGCCTCAAAACCCTGGGGCCTGCTCTTAAGTTCAAAACGCTGATAATCAATAAAAAAAGGGAATTCGGCCAGGCCGGAGATAAAACCGGTCACCTGGGCATAACCCCCCAGTGCTGTGGCCTTGACCACCATTTTACTGTCTTCACGGGTCAGGGACCTGGGCTCAGGAGAAAAACCAGCCTCATCCAGTCCGTATTCGCGAGCCAGACCTTCAAGGAAGCGCACTGTTTCATCCACGCCCATGCCCTGTTCTGGTTCTTCCTGATGGGGCTGTGCATTATTCTGAAACTCCTGTGACTTCAAGGCCTGTCTGAACCCGCCATAGACTGGATGGAGCATCTGCTGCTCTTCTATGGAGGCCTTAAGCTTCGCCATTTCCCGGACCAATGTTTCTTCTTCTTTCCAGGCCGGACCAAGGGTTATCATGAAGATCACCCCCAGGGTAAGCACGGTTAAAAACACATAATACCATGATCTCCTGGGAAAAATCACCTGAGCTAAGTTCATGCTGAATCGGGCAGGCTGATGTTGATGATAAACCTGAACACCTCTCCCTGGCCGTATATGGTTTCAGTATAGCTTTTACCCACACTGGAATCCGGAAACAGAATGGAACTGCGAATGGCCTGGATATATCCGGAAAGATACGTCTCAAACATTTCCTTTTCACTCATGATGATCCCGTCAACCACAACAGACCCGGCCAGAGGCTGATCAGGTTCCTGGGCTGGATTATAGATCAGATTGAGCAGACGGATATTTTCCGGAGTCAATCTGGACAACTCCTGAAGGATCCCCAAAGGAACGTTTTTCCGAACAACTTCCCTGAGTACGCTGTTTTGATCTTCAAGATCTGCAGCCATTTCCTGTACATCATTCCGGCTTAAAACCGGATCAAACTGGTTCAGCTGCTCCTTGAGGGCGGCTTGTTCCTGGCGCAGCACTTCAATTTCCTGCTTTTCCATCCAGGAATATCCCCCTGCGGTCATGGCCACCAGCATACAGGCTACAGCCGTAATCTTGCTGATCAGCCTGGAGGTTCTTTCTCTTTCATGATCTCTGGCAGTAAAGAGCAGATTTGGAGTAAAGGCGTTGTCTGACAGGGCCAGACCCGCAGCCGGAGCCAGGTCGATTCTTCGAATCATATCCAAAGACATCCTGGATGTATTTAATGACAAGGAAGGATGCAGAGGATCCAGCCTTTCCACTTCCACAGAAAGCTGCTCTTCCATAAACGACCTGAGACCGGATACAGCCGATGGCTTTCCGGACAGATAGACTTTATCCACCGGGGAATTGCCCAGGACATTGACATAATGATCCAGGGTTCTTTCCACCTGCAGAGCCAGCCTTTTGAGAACAGGAACAATCATTTCAAAGACATCCCGGCATTTCTCAGGCGGTTCTTCCTGATACATGGAATCCAGAAGATTGCAGGCCCTGCGCAGATCTTCCGGCCCGGGTTCACCTTCTGCCTGAAGCCCGTCCATGGCTTCTGTCATCAGGGGCTCGCTGCCGGGTTCAGCAGATGAAGTCTCCACCATAATGGCCTCCAGCATGCTGTCCAGACCGGTTTTAATAACCCGGCTCAGCCTGAGGCCTTTTTCATGAAATACATCTATCCTGGTGGATTCCTGATCAATATAAAGAACTGCCAGAGATTGGCCTTCAGCCGGAATAACCCCTGTTGTCAGAAAATTCTGGAAAGCAAAAGTGGAAACACTCAGGCCGTGCAGCTTATATCCTGCCCGACTGAAAACTTTCTGGTAAAAATTCTTATCTTCTCTGGGAACGATATATACACTGGCCACATACTTTCTGGTGTCATCCTCGGTGATCAGGCCGGTTATGCGGTAATCAAAGATATATTCCCTGTCTTCAAAGGATTTATCCTTTCTGGCTGTCCAGTACACCGCGTTGGCCAGACCTTTCTTGACCATCGGCACCTTCACGGACCAGACTTCAGCCTTGGACGGTGAGACCATGGACCAGATCCTGACTTTGGAACTGCCGCCGGTAAAGTCATCCAGGGCCTGCTTCAGGGCGGAAACAAAGGATGGATCGTCGGGATCGCACTCCCTGCCCAGATCCAACTCTGCTGCATCCTCCAGATTTCTCTGGTTCGCAAATCTGGACATCCTGACCATCTTCAGGGACTTGCCGGAAAGCTCAACACCCACCACATCCCTGTTGGCCAGAGGCAAAAGCTTTTTTCCGGGACTGACACCAGAACCGGCCACGGACTCCCGGCCTGAAGCAGAAAGACTCCTCTTGGAACCCGAATTCTTGCGTCCGGATCTGATAAGCCCGAGCAGCTTTTCAGTTGACGTCGTTTCTCTGTTACCTGCCAAAGTGACCCCCTGATCCGGAAGGGCTTAAGACCCTGTCACTACTACATCCTAAAAAAAAAGCCGGATTGCCTACAACACTTTCATGCGCGCAACCCGGCTGCCCAGCCTGTATTATAGAAATCATCCGGGAAAAGCCGCTCCAGAGGACTGGCATAAAATAAATTCTCCGGAAAATAAAGCTGGGTCCGTGGCTTTCCGTCCCTGTCTCGCGACAGGTTTGGCCAGCAGTATATATTATGTCATATCAGCCTGATATGTGTTTTTCTATGCCAACAGGAATAAACAATCAATGCTTTTTTACCGCAAAATAAGGCAACCCCCAAGACTTTAGTCTGAATTGAATCCATAAAAAACCGACATGCTGAACCAAGTAATGACAAGAAAATTTATTTTCAAAATTACCGCTTGACTTTAAACGTGAAAATCAAATTTTTCCGTAACGGCCTTAGCCATTTGCATGAGACGCGGGGACTGGCTCTCCCAGCGCTTGTTTTTTAAAGTCTGTGTTTAGATCAAACAAAAAACTAGCGCTGGGGTGCCTGTCCCCTGCTTTCCTTAAACCTGTGCTCTATGCTCTCCGCCCTATGCCCTATGCTTTTCCCATTCAAAACCCACCACATTGCGATCCTGGCTGGAAAATTCAACTCCTATCAGATATACTTCCTGACCGGCATACTTTTCTGCATACCCCATGGCCTTGATCTGCTCCAGGGGCTTGCCCTCACCTGCAAGCTCCACCACCTTGAACTCCAGGATATAAACCCTGTCCTGAAAACAAATGGACAGGTCCAGACGGCCTTTGTTTGTGGGCTCTTCAGGATGTACATCAAGCCCCAGGGCTGCAAAATAGCAATATACTACTGAAGCATAATAGCCTTCATAACGTGACAATTGATTTTTGCGGTACCAGTCGCTGGGAATGGAGGCGAAAAAAGCATGAAAAATATCACGCAGACCTGCCGGATCATTGGCCAGCAGGGCGTCATATGCTGCAAATTTGGCCTTTTCTGATTCAGCAAGGGTTCCAGTGAAATAGGTAAGAAGCGAGTCAGCAAGACTCTGTCTGACTTCAAGGTTGGGGTATCCCAGTGAAAACCTTTTACCTCCGGCAATCTGCTGTACTGATTTTATTGTCAGATAGCCTGTCTGAAAAAGCAGGGTCTCAACCTCAATGTGCTCAACATCAAAACTGCCCAAAAGCTTGTCGCTGGCTTGCAGGGACTCAAGAGAAGGTATGGCATATTTCCTGGAATAAAGCATCTTAATCAAAAAACTCGGCGTGCCCGTCTCAAACCAGTAATTGGAA
>CAZHCY010000082.1:0-9356 GCA_964531185.1 uncultured Desulfovibrionales bacterium
GCTTCAGCCGGGAGCCGGATGGGGGGGAATTCGTAAATTTTTATGGAGAGAAATAAACAATGGTCAGACAGGCTTTTAAAAAGGACAAGCCAGTACTTCTGGTGGTGGATGACGAGGCCGGCCACAGGCAGATGATCAGGGCGGTCATGGCTGAGGAGGGATATGAAGTTCTGGAGGCTGAAAACGGGCAAAAGTGTCTGGAATTTCTTGGCCGGCGCAACCCTGATGTGCTCCTGCTGGACATGAAGATGCCGGTTATGGGCGGCATGGCTGTGCTGGAGGAACTCAATTCCAGAAAAGACAGTCCGCCGGTGATCATGCTCACAGCCTTCGGCAGTGTGGGTTCGGCAGTGGAAGCCATGAAGGCAGGGGCTTATGATTATCTAACCAAGCCGGCTGATATTGAAGAACTCAAGGCGGTGATTGATTCAGCCCTGGAATACGGACAAATGACCAGAACAGCCGGTGATGATCAGAAGCCTCTGTCCCGGCAGAAGATGGCAAACAGGATTATCGGGCAGAGCAGGGCCATGCAGGAGGTGCTGGATCTTGTGCAGCAGATGGCTCCCAGTGAAGGCAATGTGCTTATTCTTGGTGAGTCTGGAACCGGGAAGGAGCTGATTGCCCGGGCCCTGCATGAAGGAAGTGGCCGGGCCGGTGGGCCCCTGATCAAAGTTAACTGCGCTGCCCTTCCTGAAGATCTGCTTGAGTCTGAACTCTTTGGATACAGGAAAGGGGCTTTCACCGGAGCAGTCAAGGACAAGCCGGGCAGATTCCAGCTTGCTCAGGGGGGCACTCTTTTTCTGGACGAGATGGGAGAAATGCCGCTGCATCTGCAGGCCAAACTGCTTCGGGCCCTTCAGGAAAGAGTTGTGGAGCCCCTGGGATCGGTTGGGGAGGAAAAGATTGATATCCGCCTGATTACAGCTACCAATAAGGATCTGGCCCAGGAGGTGGAAAAGGGAAATTTCAGACAGGATCTCTATTTCCGGCTCAATGTTCTGGAAGTTACTGTGCCGCCCCTGAGGGAGCGGCTGGAAGACATTCCTTTGCTGGTGAAACATTTTATTCAGGTCCTGGGGGACAAAAACCGCAAACCTGTCAGGGGCGCTGACGATTCATTTCTAAAGGCCCTGAAAAGCTATGACTGGCCGGGAAATGTCAGGGAACTGGAAAATATAATTGAAAGGGCCATAATCCTTTGCAGATCTGATGTCCTGACCCGGTCGGACCTGCCTCCCATGCTGGCCAGACCCTCCAGAAGCAGAGATGAGGGGCAGAAGCAGGGAAACAGTTCCATGGATGATTATGTGGAGCAGGCTGAAAAAGAGGCCCTGGTGAATGCGCTGCAGGCCCATCAGGGCCACAGGGAAAAAACAGCTCAAAGCCTGGGCATAAGCAGGCGGTCTCTGCAGTACAAGCTGAAGAAGTACGGGCTTATCAGGCCTTATTCTGATTCCTGATCCAGGCTGCGAACTCTTTGGGAGGGGCTGGTTTCATAATGTAAAAACCCTGGGCCATGTCGCAGCCCAGAACTTTAAGCCGGTCCAGAATCTGCCTGTTTTCCACGCCTTCAGCCACCACCCGCAGATCCAGATTGTGCCCCAGATCAATTATGGATTTGACGATCTTGGCATCGTTGGGGTCCTGGTCCATATTCATGACAAAGGAGCGGTCGATTTTCAGGATATCCACAGGAAGTTCCTTGAGATAGGACAGGGAGGAATAGCCTGTGCCGAAATCATCAATGCTTATGCGTACCCCTGTTTTACGCAGGGAGCTGAGTATCCTGGCCGCATTTCTGGGGGCGCTCATGAAAGCGCTTTCCGTGACTTCCATTTCCAGCTGCCGGGGGTTGATCCTGTATTTTTTCAGGCATGATTCCACCAGGCCGGGCAGGGTGCCTTCCTGGATATCCCGGGTGGAAATATTGATGCTCAGGGAAAGAAAAAAACCCTGCTCATTCCATTCCTTGACTGCAGCAGCAGCCATGTCCACCACCAGGGCTGTTACCTTCCGGATGAGCCCTCCCTGTTCAGCCAGGGGAATAAAATCACTGGGAGGAATAAAGCCTCTGGAAGGGTGTATCCAGCGCAGCAGGGCCTCGGCTCCGGACAGGGACTCAGCCGGCAGACTGATTTTGGGCTGGAAATAAAGGCAGAGTTCCTTTCTGTTCAGGCTGTTTTTGAGTTCTCCCATGAGGCTGACCCTGTTGATGCCTGAATTGTCCAGCCGGGGATCATAGATGGTGTAGCCGGTTTTTTTCCTTTTGGAAGCATACATGGCTATGTCGGCTTTGCTTAGAATCTGGCCCATGCTTTTTCCATGGTCAGGATAAACAGCTATGCCTATGCTTACATCCAGAATTACGCTCTGACCTTCCAGATCAAAGGGCTCCAGCATGGATTTGATGATTTTCCCGGCCAGGCCCACTGCCTGCTGACGGCAGTCCGGCCCCTGAAGAATAATGGCGAATTCATCTCCGCCGATGCGCCCCAGGTGATCATGGTCCTGAACAATTTCCCTGAGCCTGAAGCCCACCTGAATCAGCAGCTTGTCTCCCAGGTGATGACCCAATGACTCATTGATATCCTTGAACATATCCAGGTCAATGAGCAAAAAGGCCACCTGTCTGGTTTCCCCGGTGGATGTGGGGCTGTTGATGGCCTTTTCCAGTTTTTTGAGGATCATATCCCGGTTGGGAAGATGGGTCAGCTGGTCATAGCTGGACTGTACTTCCAGCTGTCTGGTTCTGGACTGGACGGATCTGCGCAGCTGGGTATTGGTTTCCTTGAAAAGCCGGTAAAGTTCAAAGCTTTCTATGGCATTGGCACTGCTGGACAAAACAATGCTCAGCAATGCCCAGGATACATCTGGCACCCTGGAGGAGTCCGACTGGATGGTGCCCACAAACATGCCCCTGGTCCTGGAACTGGTGGTCATGACATGAAGCACGGACTGCAGTTCCGGCTGGGACGAGGCCAGGATCAGAGGCTTTTTATCACGCATGGCCCAGCTGAAAAAACCTTTGTGAATATAATCCTGGACCTGCTTGTCCAGCATGGCTTTATCTTCAGGGGGCCTGCATTCTGCCAGGTAAAAATCACTGTCCTTTTCACTAACCAGATAAATGGCCATGTTTTTGAAATCCAGCAAAGTGGATATCCTGGAAAAAGTTTCAGAAAGGATATGGGCCGGACTGTCCAGATTATTAATGCTTGGCTGAAAATCCATTAAAGATGAAGCCAGTTCCAGGGCATCCAGGGTGAACCTGTTGATTTCCTCCAGGTGCTCCACCCTTTCCTGAAGCTGTTCAAACTCTTTCCAGGCGGAAAGTTCAGGGGTAATTTCCGGTTTTTTTTCAGACATGGGAAAAAATCAGGTTATAAATGTTGTCCACCTGGGCAGACATGAGCCTGGAGCATTCATAAAGGGCGGAACTGTCCAGTCCGCATCTTTGCCAGATCTCTGCATCCGGGGCAGGAATGATGATTTCACCTGCATTGCCCAGAAGGCAGCCGGTGGCCAGGATATTGGCCATGTTTACCAGGGCGGCTTCAGTCTGAAACCTGGCCCGGGAAGGATTGTCGTGATACCTGACAGCCTGTTCAATTTTAAGGGGCAGCTTCCAGGTCTTGAGAATATAGCCGCCAAAATATGTATGATCATGGCAGAAAAATTGTTTTTCAGCCCTGGCCAGTCTGACCTGGTGGTGCCGGGCCCATGAAAGGACCTTCTGATAGGTACTGGGATGCCGGTCCAGCATGATGAGTTTGCCCAGGTCATGAAGCAGCCCGCAGACAAAAAAGCTTTCAGAGCCCTGAAGCCTGGCCAGGCCAGCCAGAGTTCTGGCCCCGATGGCACAGGCAATGCTGTGCTTCCAGAAGGATTCCATGTCCATGACTTCCGGAGGGATGTTTCTGAACTTGGAAATGACGCTTAACCCCAGAGCCAGGGTGCTTAACTGCCGGGTTCCGATTATGGTTACAGCCCTGCTTATGGTGTCTATGCGGGAAGGAAAACCGTAAAAGGCGCTGTTGACGAGGCGAAGCAGGTTGGCGGTCAGGGCCTGATCTTTGCTGATTATGTCCGCAATATGTCTGGAAGAGGTTCTGGGATCCTTGATGGCTTCCTGGATCAGGTAAAAGATCCGGGGCAGGGAACACAGCTTCAGATCATCGGTTATGGAGCTTATGCAGTCCACCGGGCCCTTTTCCGGGCCCGGAGGTTCTTCAGCCTGATCCCGGGCCGGAAACAGAGGGTTTTCAATGAAACCCTGTTCCAGCTGTTTATATCTGTACCTGGTAAATATTTTCAGCAGATCGCAGCTCAGGGGATCGTCTTCCTGGTGGTCCGGAAAGCGGGCCAGCACTTCTCTGCGGGCCAGACTCCATAATTCCGGATCCAGGGAGGCAGTTTTATCCTGGTCTTCCTGATCCCGGCTGTCCTGGATGTTGACCTGGGTGATGCCCCAGATGCGGAATATGCGCAGATGCTTTTCCGTAACGGCCAGGTCCCGGCCCAGAAGAAAGCGGCCGTGTCTGTCCCGGATATCTTCTGCCAGCACCATGCCCGGCTTTAAGTCTTCAATTTGAATAGATTTCATTTGATGCAAGGGACTGCCGGATGATTTAAGGCCTGTCCGGCAGCGCCTGGTCAGAGATTTGAAGCCTGTCTGGGTTAAGGGATTATAAACAAAGCCGGGGACAGTCCCCCAAAACTATATCTGCAGCCTATTGCTTACGCTGAAAAAATCAAGTGCTGAAAAAGCCGGTCCCCGGAGGAACATTACCTGTTTGTAAATTTCGAGATAAATCAGGAAATTCAGGTCAGGCACGGGGACTGTCCCTGGCTTCGGGACTGTCCCCTGGGTGGATAAACCTGTTTTTTATGTTCAAAGCAAACCTGAGTCTGTATCATTTACAAACAGGTAATACACCAGTCCCCGGCCCGGGCAAAAAAGATTACCAGGAGAAATCCGGCACAGGGATTTGCAGACAGGCAATCCTGCGGCTGGAATGTCTAAAGCGGACTGTATTTTTATATCTGCAGATACCGGTCAAATTCCCTCTGGGTAACATGGGTCCGGTGTTCTTCCCATTCCTCGATCTTGATGTTCATGAGGTTGTCAAACATTTTCTGTCCCAGCATCTCCCTGAGAAAAGTGCTTTTTTCAGCTTCCACCAGTGCTTCATACATGGATTTGGGAAGAAAGCGCTCATCCCAGATCTTTTTTTTCAGGGACTGAAAATAAGCCTTGCCCACATCCGGGCTGTTGCAGTCCAGCTTGTCCCTGATGCCCTGCAGACCCATTTTGATCAGAGCAGCCATTTGCAGGTATATGTTGCCGGCCGGATCAGGACTGCGCAGTTCCAGACGGGTCCCCTGGGGATCTATGGCATAGGGGATCCTGACCATGGAAGTTCTGTTTCTGGGGCCCCAGCCTACCACCACAGGGGCTTCGCGTTCAATGACATAGGCCTTGTAGGAATTATAAGTGGAAGCCATGACAAGGGAAGTTTCCCTGGCATATCTGATTATGCCGGCAATGAACATTTTGGCCAGATTGCTCAGGTTGTATTTATCCTCAGCATTATAAAACAGGTTTTCTCCCTGCATGTTCTGCATGGACAAGTGGATATGCAGGGCGTTTCTGTTCTGGGTGTCAAAGGGTTTGGGCATGAAGCTGGCATGATAGCCGTGCTCAGAAGCCACCATATGAGAAACATAATTGAAAAGCAGGGTCCTGTCCGAAGCTGTAATGGGGGGGGAACACTCAAAATTTATTTCATGCTGGGACGGGCTGACCTCGTGATGGGCCTTTTCAAAGGGGATATCGCATTCAGTGAGGATGTCTATGATGTGGTTGCGCACGTTTTCTCCCCGGTCCCTGGGGTCTGCATCGCAGTAGCCTGCATTGTCCGTGTTCAGGTCTTTGGAATACCGGTCCTTTTTGAACAGGAAAAATTCATATTCCGGGCTGGCCAGGAACTGAAAGCCAAACTCCTCTTCAGCCTCCCTGACCGCTTTTTCCAGCACATAGCGGGGATCAGTCCTGGCCCGCTGCATCTGTTCGTTGTGGATGGTTCCCACAAAAAGGGAGGTGTTTTTGTCTTTGAAGCGGATTTTTTTCAGGCTTTCCAGAACCGGCAAAAGCATGCGGTCGCTTTTGTCCACGGTTGCTATGCCGGCCACTGAGCTGCCGTCAAAGCCGATCCCGTGTCTGACTATGGAGACAATGTTTTTGGGGTTTACCGGCAGACGTCTGACCCTGCCGTTCAAGTCGGTAAAAACGATTTCAGTGGAATCTGATTCCTTGATAAGATTAAGCACCTGTTCCAGATTCAATTTGTCTTCTCCTTTGCTTCAGTGGGGGCGAAGCATCCCGGTTGCACTCCTTGGGGCCCGCAAAGCCTGAAGACCGGGGCCTGAAGGAGATGATGAATATATTCAAGTGTTCAGGGGCTATGCCTGCTGAAAGAGGGTAAAACAGTGCCTGAGGATTTGCCGGCCTGGTCCGGGCTCTGCTCAGATCAGATGGATGCTGGGATGAACTGATGTTTTTGGACCTGGAGGCGGAAAAAGGCCTGCTGCATGGCCTGAGATGGTGCGCAAAAGAACCGGCTGCAGGCCGGAAAAGATCTGCTGGCTGAAAGGCCTTGAGGGTTCCGGGTGAGTCGGAAAAGTAATCAGGATAAGGATCCGGAGGGTCAGATTCAGTAATGCTCATCAAATAATTTTCTGTCTGGCCTGAGGGCCGGACAGGCCGGCCCTCAAAGCCTGCTTATTCCGGTATCACCGGCAGGGAAGTAGTCTCTCCCCTGTAATTTTTGAGGATATATTTATCAGGGGTTTTTTCCTGAATGTAATAATCAGGCATCAGGGGTATTTTGCCTATATTGGTGGCAATGACGTACATGGGCTGAGCAAGTCCGGTGGTGTGTCCCCTGATGGCGTCCCGGATGAGCTCTGCCCCCTTTTCCACTGGAGTGCGGAAATGGTCTATGCCTGGAGCTGGTTCGCAGTAAAATACATAATAGGGGCGGATTCTGGTGGCAAGGAGTTTCTGATGCAGATGTCTGAAGGTTTCCGGGTCATCGTTTATTCCCTTGAGAAGTACTGCCTGATTGCCAACATTTACCCCGCATTTGAGCAGTTTAAAGACTGCCTCGGCAGTCACTTCAGTGAGTTCATTGGGATGATTGCACTGGGTATTGACCCAGATGGGGATTCTATGGAAATCACCAAGGATTTCCATGAGTTCAGGGGTTATTCTCTGGGGAAGGACAATGGGGCATCTGGTTCCGAACCTGATCATCTGGATATGGGGAATCCGGCGCAGTTCAGTGATGATTCTGTCCAGCTTGTCGTCGGAAAGGATAAAGGGGTCCCCGCCGGTAATGAGCACATCGCGCACTTCGTCATGCTCCCGGATCCAGTCCAATCCTTCATTAAGGTCGAAGCGCAGGCTCAGGTCCCGGTCCACCACCAGTTCCTTGCGAAAGCAGTGCCTGCAGTAATTGGCGCAGATGTCAGTGACAGTGAAAGCAATGCGGTCATGATACTGTCTGGCAATGCAGTCAGGGCGTTTTTCTCCCACAGCTCTGTTTTCTTTGAAAATCAGGTAATCTGGAAGCCCGTACTTGTTTTCCAGTTCCAGCCTGGAAGGGATCACCTGTTTTCTGACCGGGCAGGCCGGGTCGTGGGGGTCCATGAGAGAAGCAAAATAAGGCGTGGTTCCCCATTTGGTGTCCATGGAGGCTATGGCCTCCTGCTCTTCAGGGGAGATGTTGATATATTTTTTTAATTTTTCTTCTGTATTGACTATGTTCTGTAGCTGTTGGATCCATTCAGCCATGGTGATTTTCCTCATGAATTAATATGGTTATGCGCTTAAGAAGGACAAGAGGCCGCTGGGCAGAGGCTGAAGGATCCATGAGGAGGCTTTTTCCTCTTTTTGGAATGGGTGTTTTTTTGCATGAAGGCCTCCCTTGATCAGAACGATGATAAGGCCGGGCTTTAGTATGGCCGGGGCCTGCGGTCAAGCAAAAAGTGAAGGGTAAATAAAGATTTTCAGATATTTTTATGATGGGCTTCAAGGACCGGAACACAGCCGGGCCTGATCCAGGTTCCGGGCCTGCCTGAACCAGGATTTTCAGACAGCAGACCCTGGCCAGGGCAGAGGGTCTTCGGTTTCTGGCAGGCCCGGAGCCCGGATGAGCTGGTTATATGCTTATATCCAGATTTTTTAACATATCATCCAGATACTGGATCATATGTTCGCGCTGCTGCCTGGTGGCGTATGTGATGCATGAACAGCGGATTTTTGACCGGCAGCGCACCAGAAGTTCCAGTTTGAGGAAGTCTTTGCCCGATTCAAGGGCCAGATGAAAGGGCCCGCAGGATTCAAGATGTTCTTTTTGTTCCGGAGTGAGCACCTCTTCAGGCACAGTCAGCCAGAAAAGATCCTGCAGAGGCTTTTCCAGGCAGATGAAGTTCAGCCGGTCAATGATCCGGTCCATGTCCGAAGGATTTATTTCTTCAATTAGATAGGAACGCATTGCTTTTATTTTTTCCTGGTCTGATGGGGGTTGTCAGGTATTTTGTCATTGTCCAGGTTAAAGAATCTGCGGGCCATATGGATGATCCGGTCTGAGGAATCCTCTTCCCTGGATTTGCGTTTCAGGAAAGCAATGGGCTCGTGATAAAGCTTGCCCACCAGGGATATGGCCATCTGCTCCATGATCTTCTGAGTTTCCTTTTCCACGTCAGGCCCAAGGCTTCTTAAGGATTTTTTCAGCTCCCTTCTGGCAATGGCTTCCCCCTGATTCAAAAGGTCAACAATGGTGGGATTCAAATCAAGGGATTTAAGCCATCTGGAGAACTTTTTCACCTCCTGGGCCACAATTTCTTCAGCCCGGGCAGCTTCCTGCTTTCTTCCGGCCAGGTTTTCTTCAACAACCTCCTTAAGGTCATCAATGTCATAGAGATAAACATTGTCCAGGCGGTTGATATCCGGATCAATGTCTCTGGGCACGGCTATGTCAATGAAAAACATGGGCTGATGCCGTCTTTTCCTGAGGGTCTGTTTGACCTGGGAGGCGTTGACTATACAGTTTCTGGCCCCTGTGGAGCTGATGACAATGTCCGCCCTGTAGAGGTTCTCATGCATTTTTTCCATGCACATGGCCCGGCCTTTGAAACGTGCAGCCAGTTCTTCAGCCCTTTCAGGGGTTCTGTTGGCCACCATTATATTTTTCAGACCCCTGTTCATGAGATTCAGAGCAGCCAGTTCAGCCATTTCCCCGGCTCCAATGAGCATGGCGGTCTGATCCTGAAGCTCGCCGAAGATTTTC
>CAZHCY010000083.1:0-9332 GCA_964531185.1 uncultured Desulfovibrionales bacterium
GCTCATAAAGCCTTTCCATGCTGTTCTGGTGCATGATCTCCTTGAAAAGATAAACCGGGGATTCTCCCTGGATAACCAGGATATCATGGCTGGTAATGACCCCGATGATTCTGCCTTCATCCTCAACTGCCAGATGATGGATCTGTCTGCTCATCATGCAAAGCAGGGCATCAAAGCAGACCCTGTTGGCTGATATGGTTTCCACCGGACTGGTCATGATCTCTTCCACAGGGGTTCTGTAGGACAATCCTCTGGCCACCACTTTGGTTCTGAGATCATTGTCAGTGATGATACCCTGGATTTTTCCGTGTTCATTTTTAATGAGCAGAGAGCCAACACCCATGTCGGACATTCTTCGGGCGGCGTTTTGAATGGTTTCCACAGGGGTTATGATTTCAGGTCTTTTGCGTATGATATCATTGATCTTGACGGTAAAAAGATAAAGGGCGCCTTCTGTTTTGGGAGTCAGTTTTTCTTTTCTGAGTTCTGCAAATGATTTTTTGATGTAATTTTCAGAAAAGCTTTTCAGATAGTACTGGGAAAAGCCGGGATAGTTTTTCAGCAGATCAAGAAAAGAATTTTTGGTGAACAGAAAGCAGAAAGTGTCTTCAATGGCTTCTACGGTCAGGCTGGATTTGGAATTTCTGATGATGGCCAGAGCACCGAATACTGACCCTTCTCCGCGATAATCCTTAAGGGTGGCCTGCCCTGTTTCATCCTGGAGATAAAGTTTGACCCCCCCTTTTTGAATGAGATAGATATGATTTACTTCACTTTGATCCTGGGTGAGGATTTTTGTTCCCCTGGGAAAGAAATCTATGGTGGAAGAGGCTGCCAGATTGTCCAGGGTTTTTCTGTCCAGTTCGTTGAAGGGCAAGGTCTTTTGAAGAAATTCAGTGACCATTGCCGAATCTGGAGAGTGAGCTGTCTGTTTTTTTGAGGTGAACATTATGCGGCCCTGGTTTTGAGATTGATGAAAATTGTAAGGCCCGGCCTGTCCTTTGTTTCGAAATTTTTTTAAGAAGTTTGACAGTTAAAAGTGGTCTGGCAATGTTTCAGATGTGTTTTTTATGTGTTTTTTACACCAACTTATAAATTTTGATGTTATTATGGATCTGCAAGAGTTCGCCAGATTAAAAAGAATTTAATAACAGTTCAGCCCTTTTTAAGGAAAGCAAGGCACCCCGGCGCTTGTTTTTTGGTTGATGTAAACAACAGACCTGGAAAAATAAGCTCTTGGGAGAGCCGGTCCCCTGAGGGGCTGTATGCCGCCGGGCAGGAAGCCGTGCTTCATGCAACCGGCTGAACTGTTACAGTTATTTTTTTTAGTTTCCAAAGGGTCTGAGAGATGTTTCTGTCTGTTCATTTTCCAAGCATTTATTTCTCAATAGCAGAAGCTGGAACAGGCAGATATTTTTTTTTGGCCAGCGGTCAAAATTCAGGGTTTAAAAATATAAGTTCTGGCTGCTTTCATTTAAATATGCATAATGACCATTCAACCAGATTTAAAACCCTTTTGCGATGGAAATGAAATTAGGAAAGAAGTGTTTCTGGACCTTTCAAGGGGCATCAGCGGCGATATGTTCATTGCGGCCATGGCCCATGCCGGGGTTGATTTCAGAGAACTGGAGCAAATTTTTCATGCCGGGGGAATTCCGGTTTGCCTGGAAATTGAAGACACGGTCTGCAATGGTATTGCCGGCAAATCGGCCAGGATCAGCTGGAGCCGGGAACAGCCCCTCAGAAGAATGGAGCAGATTACAGCTTTGCTGGACAGAATTGAGCTTTCTGCACATGTCAGGCAAAGGTCTTTGCAGGCCCTGAACCGCCTGGCTCAGGTGGAAGCCCTGGTCCATGGCATTGACCCTGCAGATGTTCATTTTCATGAAGTTGGAGCCCTGGATACTGTTGTGGATGTGGTGGGAGCATTCTGGGCCCTGGAGCAAATAGGGGCGGCCAGGGTATCTGCCAGTGCCATGCCCTGGTTTCAGGGGGAAGTAAATATCAGTCACGGGGCTGTCCCTCTTCCGGCGCCGGCCACGGCCAGCCTGATGCTGGGTAAGCAGGTCCGTCCTTCGGCATATGACTGGGAAGTAACCACTCCCACAGGCGCCCTGCTGGTGGATCAGCTGGTGGACTCTTTTCAGTCCGGGCCGGAAGGGGTACCAGAGGTCTGCGGCACAGGCTTCGGACAAATGAAAAAAGGTTTCAACGGACTCAGGGTTTTTATTTTCAGGCCCGGGTCGGTTTTTTCAGAAGATGCTCAGGGCAATGATCAGGTGTATGTCCTGGAATCAAATATTGACCATCTTACCGGGGAGGAGATGGGGGTTTTTTTCCAGGAGATCATGGCGGCCGGGGCGCTGGATGTCATCTATCTGCCGGGGATAATGAAGAAAAACAGGCCCGGGGGTCTGTTCCAGGTCATTTGCCGGGTCCAGGACCTTGAAAAAATAAAGAATTCATTTTTCAAAAACACTCTGACCCTGGGCATCAGGGTCTTTCTGGTGTCCAGAAGCATCCTGCCCAGAAAGCCAGGCTGGATTAAACATGATCAAAGCAGGATTAAGGCCAAAGAAACCCGGTTTGAGGGTCAGGATTATATCAGGCCTGAAATGGATGATCTCAAAGAAAAGGCAGCTGATGCCATGAGTTCACCCATTCAGCTGCGGTTCAAAAAAAATCAGGCATAGACCTTGGCCAGCAGTTTTTTGGATTTTTGGTAGTTGGGGTCCACTTCCAGAGATTTTTTCAGATAGCGGCCAGCATCTTCATACTTGCCCAGGGCCATGTAAACTCTGGCGATATTGTAACCGCTGCTGGGAGACTTGGTGATGATGTCCGGAGTCGAAGAAAGGGCCTTCTGGAAATGCTCCAGAGCTTTGTAATATTGCTTGCCCTGTGCGTAAGCCATGGCCATATTGTAGAACAGGCCCCCATCCATGGGTGATATGCGCAGGGCCTCCTTATAGTATTCAATGGCCTGTTCCCATTTCCCCTGCTGCCTTAGACTGATGCCGATTTCATTGAACATCCACAGGTCTTCTCTGGAAAGGCTGCTTCCTTTGTTGGAAATGGCCCTGGCTATGTAATTGCTTCGCAGCTCAGGATTTTCATCGCCTACAGTCTTGGCAATCCGCATTAATGTGAAACTGACCATGTCACTGGCCTGCTTTTCCACTTGTCTCACCGCCTCGTCAAAGTTTTCCCTGGCCAGATCCTCCTGATCCATGCGCAGGTAAGTGTGCCCCATGTCAATCTTGCGGTCATGGTTCAAGGGAGACAAACGGTCAAGCTTTCTCAGATATTCCAGCTTTTTTTCCAGGTTGTTCACTTCCTCATACAGCTCAGCCATTTTTTTCAGAGGATCCAGATACATTTTATTCTGGGAACTTGCCCTAGAATACATTTCTTCAGCTGTTTTGTAATCCTTTTTCTTGCGGGCTATATCGCCTTTAAGGATAAGGGCGATGGCGCTGTCCGGCTTTTGCTCGAGTATTTCCTGGGCTATGGCCTGGGCCTGATCCAGCTCTTCCTTTTCAATCATGGCCTTGGCTTCGTGCACCATCCTGGACAGGTTGTTGTTGGGGTTCAGTGTCAAGGCGATTTTCTGGATCAGGGAGTTTATGGATACCGGCTTGACAATAACATTGTCCCCGCCCATTTCATACATTTGTACTATCCGGTTTCTCTCTGTCTCGGCGGTGATGACAATGATTTTGCACTGATGACCAAACATGGCTTTGATGTTGCGAAGATGCAGCACATTGCTCAATCCGTCTACCGCAGCTTCCACAAAAAAAACAATCTGGGCATACCTGTTCAAAAGAAGTTTGGTCTCGGAAATGGCCTTTTCAAGTTCGTGCCGGGTGAAGACTGTGTTGTAATCAAGGCCCAGGGATTTGTAGGCTCCCTTAAGGGCCTTTAAAAACAACCCGTCATTGGTTACGGCCATTATGCAGCCTTTGGCTTCACCGACAAAATGCTTAACGATCTTGTCGTATATGGATAGATTTTTTTCAGTACTCATAATGATACAAAAATGTTCAGGGCCCAGGTGAATCTGCAATATTTTCAGCACCTGGCATGGGGCATGAGAATGGGATGAATATCTGTATTTTCCCTTTCAATGCCTGCATGAAAATCATGACAGCAGGGGATTCTGCTGGCTTGATCTTTTTGCAGAGGGCTGAACTGACAGTCCTGGTTGTTGAATTTTTAAAATGATTACAGATAGGTAGAGAGCTGCGCGAGCATTAATCATTTAATTATATTGCAAATTCTTTGGATTGGCAAATGTTTATATCAGGGGTTCAGGGAAGTTTTTTGCACAGCATTGACTGCCAGGAATTATCAGAAGCAGAAGGCAACCATTCAGGCGGGCGCGGAATCCGGCATGGGGACTGTAACCGCAAGCCGCTTCCTGCAGCTAATTAAAACTTTGCCGGCGCAGGGAAATCAGTGCACCGATTCACTTAGTACAAAGCCCAGGGACAGTCCCCATACCAGGGACGCAAGCAATGGCCATTTAGACCCCCTGAATGGCTACAGCAGAAGCCACAAGACAGGGATCTCGGTTCAGCAAGGGCTGTAAGGCAGGAAATTTATTTATGAATTTGTAACAGTTTAGCCGTTTGCATGAGGCACGGCCTGCTGCCCGGAGGCGGCGCCAGGGGGGGGACTGGCTCTCCCAGAGCTTGTTTTTCCAGGTCTTTGTTTACATCAACCAAAAAACAAGCGCTGGGGTGCCCTGCTTTCCTTAAAAAGGGCTGAACTGTTACAGGAATTATTTCCTGCCCTGTGATCTTCAGGGCCAATGGGCCAGGGGGAAGCAGGGACAAATCTGTGCTGGACTGCATCTGGTTAATAATTTATTGATAATTCCCCGGGACAAGGCCTGTTCAGGGAGAACAACCTGCAGACTCATCCTGTCCTGGTCTTCTGGCAATGATGCCCGGCCTGGACCGGAATTGAACTGTCCGGGCCATTATTTGACAAATCGTAACACTTTAGCCGTTTGCATGAGGCACGGCTTCCTGCCCGGAGGCGGCGCCCGGAGGGGAGCTGGCTTTTCCAGCGCTTGTTTTTCCAGGTCTGTGTTTACATAAATAAAAAACAAGCGCTGGGGTGCCCTGCTTTCCTAAAAAAGGGCTGAACTGTAACCACAAATCTTTCAGGTCTTGGTCAGAAAAACAGGGTCTGGTTAGTTATATGTCAGTGTTTTTGAAAATTACTGCCCCTGCGCTGGTCATTTTTTTGTTTCTCCTGGCAGCAGCATATGCCCAGGAAGAAGGGAATGGTCCCTTAGTTCTTGGCATGTCGGCTGATTTCACAGGTCCCAACAGGGCCCTGGGTATCGAATACTACCTGGGTGCCAGCTGTTACTTTGAACAGTTCAATGCCCAGGGCGGAATCAACCACCGGAATGTGAGCATAAAAACATATGATGACAGATATGAGCCTGATCCGGCTGTAAAAAATACCATCCGTCTGGTGGAGGAGGATCAAGTCTTTGCTCTTTTCAATTATGTCGGTACTCCCACCACCACCAGGATACTCCCTCTTCTGAATTACTACCAGGACAAAGGTATATTCATGTTCACCCCTTTGACCGGAGCCAGTCCGGTGGCCTCCAATGATCTGGTCTTCAATCTCCGGGCTTCCTATGATGAAGAGATCAGTGAAATTGTTGAAAAGTTTATCAAGGCCGGGACTACAAAGCTGGCTGTTTTTCATCAGCTGGACGCTTACGGCCGTGGGGGCTGGCAAAGCGTCAGACAGGCTCTGGCCAGGTACGGGCTGTCCATAGCTGCCGAGGCTACTTATGTCAGGGGTATGGACATGGCTGACGACTATACTTCTCAGGTCCGGATCCTGAAACAGGCTGACCCGGAAGCAGTAATCAGTATTGCCTCTTATGAATCCGCTGCCGGTTTTATCCGGGATGCCAGGGATATGGGGCTGGATGTGCCTGTGGCCAATCTTTCCTTTGCCAATGCGGAGAAAGTGTATTTCCTGCTCACTGAACTGGAGGAGAGAACCGGCAGAGATTATACCTTTGGTCTGGTCAATTCTCAGGTGGTGCCTTTTTACGGGGCTGATGCTCCGGCCCTCAGGGACAATTACATTGCCTGCATCAAGGAATTTGATCAGGACCTGCCGCCAGGGATTAATTTTTCTGATTATTTTTTCCCGGGCCCCAATGCTGTGGGTTTTGAAGGTTTTCTCAATGCCAAGTTTGTGGCTGCGGTCCTGCGAAATATTGAGGGCGAAATCAACAGGGCACAGGTTTACGACGTGGTTTCTTCCATAAGAGAGGATACTGGTGGAGTAATTCATTTCAGTGACATATTTTTTGAGTGGGGAGACCGCAAGAATGTCTTTTTTATAACCCTGGAAGGCCAGGACATCGTTTCTCTTGAAGATTTCAGCGGGATCATGCGGTGATATCCTCCAGGCTGTTCAGAAAAACTCTTTTGGTGGTCATTGGAATTTTTATTTTTATTGTTGCAGTGTCCTCCTTTTTTTCCATCCGTATTCTCAGGCAGCAGATGATTGATGAGTATCTGAGCAAAGCTGAGAGCATTGCTTCAAGCATTTCCATGTCGGTTCCGGACATTTTTCTGGGCAGGGATGCGGCCACTATCCAGTCCGTAATAGACCAGTACATGAAGGTGGAAGGAGTGGGCTACGTGCTTGTCCATGATATGCACGGCAATATCATCGCCCATACCTTTTCTCCTGTGATTCCTGAGGAAATTAAACAGCATGCTGGTGAATTTGTTCTGCATGAGGATGAAGACGGGCTAAGCACGTCAATGAATATCGGTAATGACAGTTACCTTGATGTTAGTCAGCCCATCCTCATGGGGCGGGGAGGATACCTGCATATCGGCATGGACATGTCCGCCATTGATTCCAAAATCACTTCAGCCCTGCTCAGAATTCAGGGCTTCAATCTGGGGCTTTTTGTCCTGTGCATCATTGCAGTTTATTACTTTATCAAGCATATTTCCCGCCCCCTGGCCAGGCTGACCCGGGACGCCCACAGGCTTAGACGCCAGGATCTTGATTTTGAAATCCAGGTGAATTCCAATGATGAAGTGGGGGATCTGGCCAGGACCATGGAGGGCATGCGCAGGGAACTGGCCGGATATGTTGACAAGCGCAAGAAGTCAGTGGAATCGGCCACAGAAGAACTTCATCAGACCCTGATCTATCTGAATACAATCATGGACAACATGGCGGACGGGCTGGTGGTCCTGGATGAAAGAGGCCGGATCATCAGGTACAATGCTTCTTTCAAGAGAATTTTTTCCATTACCAAAAGCAATCTTATTGAAGTAAAGGCCAGTCTGTTTATAGGCAGGGATGTAGTGGGCTATTATCTGAACCGGGCTTCACAGGAATACCAGAGAATGGAGTTTAAATTTAAACATCCGGATGGATCTCTGTCCTATATTGAGGCCTCCATCTCCATGATCAGCATGACCTGCGGCATCAGCTATATTGTAATATTTCATGACATTACCTCCAGAAAGGATATGGAGGAGGAGCTAAAAAATCTTTACAGCAGTCTGGAAATCAAGGTCAGGGAAAGAACCGAGGAACTGGAGGAGGTCAATAAGAATCTGAATGCCGAGGTTGGGCTGCGAAAAAGCGCTGAACTGCAGCTGCAGTCGGAAAAGGAATTTTTTGCCGTAACCCTGAAAAGCATCGGTGATGCGGTGCTGACCACAGACAAACACGGACGGCTGGTATTTATAAACAGAGTGGGAGAGGAGCTGCTGGGCATTGAATCTGAGGCAGGCCAGGGATCTTATTTCAGGGATGTTTTTACTTTGAAAGATAATATGGCCCGGTTGCTTGATCCCTTTGAAAAAGTAATATCCAGCAAGAGAATTTATGAAAAATCAAGAGGAGTGGTTTTGCTGAGCAAAACCGGGCGCGAATATCAGATTTCCTTTAAAATCGCTCCCATTTATGACAGACAGAGCCAGATCCTGGGAACTGTTATGGTCTTTCAGGATATTTCCGATTTTTTGTATCTGGAGGAAGAGAGGCTGCGCAAAGAAAAGCTGGAGTCCATCGGCCTGCTGGCCGGAGGCATTGCCCATGATTTTAACAACATACTGACTGCCATTTTAAATCATATTATACTGGTCAAATCCAGTCTTAACAGTAATGATCCCAACCTGGCCAAAATGCAATCAGCCCAGAAAGCCTGTTTGCGAGCCAGAAGGCTCACCCAGCAGCTGCTTACCTTTTCCAAGGGCGGGGCGCCCATAAGAGAAGCCACCTCTCTGGCTGAACTCATTGAAGACACCATTGCCTTTGCCCTCAGGGGGTCCAATGTGTCCAGTTCCCTGGATATTCCGGCCAATCTGTGGCCGGCCAATGTGGATCCCGGGCAGATATCCCAGGTTCTGGAAAACCTGGTCATCAATTCGGTTCAGGCCATGCCTCGCGGGGGGCAGATATGCATCAGCGCAGCCAATGTCACAGTGGATGGAGATTCTGATTTTGGTCCAGCCAGAGGAAAATATATCATGCTCAAGGTGAAGGATACCGGCTGCGGGATTGATCAGGACAGTCTGAAAAAGATTTTTGATCCATACTTTACCACCAAAAAGAGCGGCACAGGCCTGGGGCTGGCCACTTCCTACTCCATTATTAAAAATCATGACGGTTTTATCGACGTAAATTCTGAAACAGACAAAGGAACGGAATTTACCGTTTATCTTCCGGCCATGACCGGAGTTGTGCCTGAAACAATAGTCCATCCAGGTCAGGAACTGGAACAGGGCAAAGGGAAGATCCTTGTCCTGGATGATGATGAGGAAATCCTGGACGTAATCAGGGAAGTTCTGGATCTTCTGGGCTTTGAGGCGGTTCTTGTTTCGGACGGATCCCAGGTCCTGGACAATTACAGACAGGCCCTGGACAACAATGAACCCTTTGACCTGGTGGTAATGGACCTGACGGTCCCAGGGGGCATGGGAGGTATGGAAACCATGCAGCGTCTTTTAAAGCTTGATCCTGACGTTAGAGCTGTGGTCTCCAGCGGTTATTCCCAGGACCCTGTCATGGCCAATTATAAAGCCCATGGTTTTGCCGGCGTACTGGGCAAACCGTATACCATTAATGAACTCAGCTCCATGCTGAACAAAATTCTGAAGTAACGGTTAAGCTCTTTTTAAGGAAAGCAAGGCACCCCAGTGCCTGTTTTTAATTTATGTAAACACAGCCTTAGAAAACACAAGCACTGAAAGGGCCAGCCCCCTTGCGGACTGTATGCCTAAGGCGTAGCCAATCAGGGGGCCTAAATGGCG
>CAZHCY010000084.1:0-9042 GCA_964531185.1 uncultured Desulfovibrionales bacterium
CGAAACCAAGTTGCCAGCCTGAGCAGCTGTCAATCATTATGTCTAAACTGTTACGATGCATCGAATTTTCAGCCTGACGCACCATGGCATGCCTGTTGAAATGAGGCAGGATACGGCCTCCGGTCCGAATGTGCCACTGTGAAAACAGTCTGTTTCTGCGGCCTGGAATCCCAGCGGACGGTGTCCTCAGGTGGCCTGCAGCCCGGCAATGGCTGAAGCGGCCTGTTTGGGATCGCCTCCCTTGCCGATGACGGTCAGGAAACGCTCTGTGCGGTTCTGATCTGGGAAAAGAGAGATTTCGTAGCGGCCGCCCACATATTGGAAGAGCATGGGCCGGGAGGAACCGGTGAATTCAACAACACCTTTGGCCCTGAAGATGGATGCCGGAAAGTCTTGTACAATGCTGATGAGATCGTTTTTGTTCACCGGACCGGTCAGGTTGACGCTTTGGGACCATAGTCCTTCCTGCAGGTGGGATGCATGGTGCAGGGTGGGGCTTTTATGTTTTTTATCCCTGGGAGCCATGTCTTCAGCATCCAGGATCAGCCCCGGATGCAGCTCGCCGTTGCAGGTGGGAAAAACTGGAGCATGGGGATTGTGTTGCTGAATGGCCCTGGTCACGACGGACAGTTCCTGGGCAGAGACCAGATCTTTTTTGTTCAGCATGAGGATGTCCGCTCCCTGGATCTGTTCAGCGGCCACCGGGTGCTCGCTCAAGGTCTGCAGCGCGTTGGGCAGATCCACCACCGTGACAATGGAATCAAAACGCACAAGCTCGGATAATTCCTCCATTTCTTCGAGCAGATTAAGTGGATTGGCCAGGCCGGTGGTTTCCACTAAGACATAATCCGGATCAAAGGAGGCCAGAATGGAGCTGACAGCCCGCTTGAGACTGCCGGCCAGGCTGCAGCATACGCAGCCTTCGTCGATTTCAGTGACCGTGTAATCCAGAAGTTTTCCATCCAGGCCCACTGAGCCGATTTCATTCTGGATTACAGCCACGAAGCGGCTGCGCTGAGTCTGGTATTCAATGAAGTATTTGAGAAAACTGGTTTTTCCTGATCCCAAAAATCCGGTCAGAATGATGAGCGGCGGCCGCTGGTCTATGCCCAGAATCTTTTTGTCTATGGTTGACGATCCCTGGATGGTATGGGCCTGCCACCACAGCCGGTCCTGATATTTTTGAGGCATATCCCGGCCCGGAATCCAGTGATGGAGGATCTGACTTTTGTTGCCGTGAGCCGTACAGAGGTCAAAAGAGCCTTCTTTGTACCCAAGCAAAAGAAGGTGGTTGCGGATTTTTTCGGACTGGACTTTTCTGCTTCTGCCCTGGCTGGTCAGGATGATTTCGAATCCTGGATCTGTGCTTTCTTTGAGCAGCACTGGAGGTTGTCCCAGGTTAAAGGTCATGGAAGCGGCCAGGATGTCGAAAAAAGCCGATGCTGTGTCCAGGGCCGGAAAATTTTGGTCCACGCCGCCGGGTTCCACCAGAGAGACCAGGGTCTTGTCGCGTTCCAGGCTGATCCCTGGTTCAGAGATGCTGCGCAGCTTTTCCTGAGCCTCGAGCCCCAGGATCAGGGATTTTCGGTCCAGATCAAAGTCAAGGAGTATGTCGGCCAGGGCGAAGAGTGCGGCGAATTCCGGATAAGAGACAAAATCCCGAATCCATTGGAAGTATTCCGGTGACTGTGTCAGAGCTGCGGCCTGAAGGGCGCATTGCTCCACCAGTTCTTCGTCTGGATGGGGAAAATAGTGCAGCAGGAATCTGGTTCGGTTCCATTTTGAAATCCGGTTTGCATCGTAAAAGCTGAGGCCGAAGACCCCGTCGAACCCCTTTATCTTGGCGGTCCAGCATTCTACGGGGCCTGAGACCTGTTTAAGTCCTCTCCAGCCGATGACATGGCGCAGCACAGGCACGAAATTGGTGCGCATGAGCACGGTTTTCAACAGTTCTTGTGCAAGTGTTTCAGGGGCGTTGTCCGGATGGCGGGGTAAAAGGCGGTCCAGGAACATGTCGGATTCCGAGTTTTTTTGCCCCCGGCGTCAGGGAAAAAGACCCCGGGGGCTGGTGTTTAAACGTCTATGCCGAAGCCGATCTTGTCTCCATTGCCCAGGTAGACCTTGTCCTTGGACCTGAAACGGGCCGTGCCCTCCACAACAGGATATCCGGCCTCAATGAATTTCTTGGCGCACAGAATGCCCGTGCAATGGTTGCAGCCGATTTTCTTGAAATTGTATTGGCCCAGAGAGATGACCAGATCGTCGTACTTGGGATCCCAGTCCTCAAAGGGCGAAATGTGCAGTCCACCGTAAATACCGTAGAGTTCGTCGTTTTCGTACTGGATTTCCTGGTAGGCAGTTTCAGCGAACTGGATGATGCTCTGATGGCAGCACCCGGTGACGCTGACCAGACCGAGATTTTTGACATTGAAGTACATGGACAGTTCCCCGTAGACCCGGCAGATGATGGGGATGGCAAAGACATAGGAGGCAAATCCGGAGGCAATGGGCTTGACTCCGGGCTTGACCTTGATCACTTCGCCCTGGTGCCCGGCATCCTTGAGGTATTGCAGACCTTGGTCGTAAAAGGTGTCCGGGATGTACGTGGTAATGGTCGGGTCGTATTTGAAGGTCACGGGTATGCCCCAATAATGGTCGAAGTGTTCGTGCGAGATGAACAGGGCCTCGATTTCCCTGTTCTTGAGCATTTCATCGATGCCTTCGCGCTTGAAACATTCGTCCATCCATTTATAGGACCATCCACTGTCCAGAAGATACTTGTGTTTCTGGCCGTTCATTTCCTCCATTTCAATGAGGCAGGCGAATCCTCCGGCATTTTCCGGATGCACTGAGAGTTTTTCCGTGACAGCCCAGGCCTCATCAAGATCGTTGGGCAGCAGGTGTTTTATTTTTTCGATGCCTTTTTTATAGCTCCCCTTGCCCAGGCCTTCGCCGTTGCCAAAGGGAGGCCAATTGTAGCTGTACTGGTCCACCAGCAAACCGCCGGCACCCTTGATGTCACCCATGAGGTCAGCATTGCTGAACCAGCTGGTTTCCGAGATGTTGGTGATCTTGACGCTTTTGCATACCCCGATATCGACCATTTTCCGCTTGGCGGACTGGAAAAATGCCTTGCGCCACGGGCTGTACGAGAAGAGACCCATGGCCAGGAGGCTGCCTCCGAGCGTTCCCATGGTCGCACCCTTGAAGAAGTCCCTGCGGCTGACTTTTTTTGTATCTGCACTCATAATATCTCCTTGTCTCCTTGTGTCTACTTAATAATGGTGATGGATTCATAGAGCCACGGCAATACGCCAAGAACAATGAAATACACGGCAATGCCGCACACCAGACCGACTCCGAGGCCCCAGCCCAGGGAGGGATTCCACCTGATGCTTTCAATTTGTTCCTTTTCCGCAGCATGAACGGCCGCGATCTCGTCCGCGGTTTTGGGCACCATTTTCCATCCCGGCCAGTTGTCCATGAACCAGTGATGAACCAGCCAGATATTGATCAGCCAGATGGTTGGAATCATCGGGAACTGTTGGGGATGGGAGAAGCCCTTCTGGGTACCCAGAAAGATGTGCGACGTGGAATAGTAGAAGATATACAATGCAAAGGCGGCCACAATGGTGATGAGCGTTCTGACAAGGACGTTCACCGGCAGGCTGAAGCGCCTTGGCCAGTTGTTGCAGTAGAAGTTGAGGAAAAGGGCCGGGAGCAGCCAGAATACAGCCATTTCACCGACATGCAGCCATCTCCAGTCCGGAGCGAAATCGCGGCGCGTGCCTCGGATGGCTTCGCCCCAGGTCAGTTCCTGGGCAAAATACAGGAAAAAGTGCAGGGCCCAGGCAATGGCGATGATGCCGAAAAAGGCCACGATGCGCCGCAGCCAGTTGGTTTTGATCAGTTTGAAAGGAAAGCGTTCCCAGATGGTTTCCACCATCCATACTGTGACCGTGGCGCACATAATCCAGGAAACATGGAAATTCCCCGAAACTGTGTCAGCGAATTTTTCCCAATAGGGCGGGGCAATGGCTGTGAAGTACTGCCAGGGATAGTAAAGGATGCCCATGTGGGAATGCATGGTTACAAAATAGACAATAGTGCTCAGGAAAAAGGTCATAATCAGGATGCTGAAGCCCTTTCCAGGCTGATTCATATTCTGCCAGGGCACTTCTTCGAAGGCCACGACCCAGGCCGGGCTGAGCCAGGAAGAAATGGCTGCGAACATCAGGCAGGCCAGGGCGGCGTACTCAATGGCGAAGAATTCCGTCACACCCGGGAGTTTTACCAATTGATCGGGATTAAAGTAGGCCAGACCGAAGTTGCCCAGAAAGAATTCAAAGAATCCCTTGATCAGGACCAAGAGTATGACAACCGAAATAACCGAGAGAACCGCCCCTTTGATGACCGGGTGCGTGTTTTCCAGCCATTTCCGGCGAAAGGGCCAATAGTTGAAGATATAGACCATCCAAATGAGCATGATCAGCCACCAGCGGGTGTACATATACCCCACATAGGGCGTGTACATGCGCATCAGTCCTCGCGGATCCTGGAAGATCCACCATGTGAGGTAGAAAACGACCAGTGTCAGCGTCAGGGCCACCAGGGCCGGAATCGGCTGCGGCCATCGCTTGACAAGTTTTCGTTCCTCAAGATAGTTTTCTCCGTACCTTTCCATAAATCCTCCTTCACCAGATTGGGGTTTGTGGGACGGTTATTCAGGCGGGGCGTTCTGCGGACAACATTTCGCCCCGTCGTTTCATGTATTGTAGTAACAGTTTAGCCCTTTTTAAGGGCGCAGTGGACAGGCACCCCGTCACCCACTTGAGCTGAATTTTTGAAGTTGAAAGCCTGTTGGATTGCCAAGTGGGTGACGGGAGAGCCAGTCCCCGTGCCTCATACAAACGGCTAAACTGTTACGTATTGCATAAATTCAGCCATCTGCATGCGGCACGGCTTCCTGTCCGGAGACATACAGCCCGAAGGGGGGCCAGTGCCCTGTGCCCTTAAAAAGGGCTGAACTGTTACTTTCCCGCCATGAAAAATATTTTATCTCTTGGGACCATGCATATTTTTTTGCAGGGCTCTTAAGACATCCTCTCTGTTTGAAGAATCAATCCCCAGTCGCGTTGCTTCAAATTGAAGAAGTTCAGGGCTCAAATCGCCCCACAATGCGTTCATTTTTTCTTGAGTATCATTTTTTGGGTATTCACTGATATTTGCTTTCCCTGTCTCGCAAAGCGGTTCAGCCAGCCGGATGAGTGTTTTTTTGAAGAAATTTCTTCTGTGGAGAGCGGTTTTATTATTCATGGCTTGTCTCGCTATAGAATTTTTCAGGGATCTTGTTCCAGACAGAAACATCCTCTCTGCTTTCCAGGGCCCGGCAAAGGCTGAGAAGGTATTGCCTGGTCAGCCCGGAGATGGCCGATGCGTTCTTTTCGCGCATGGCCTGCAGGATATTGACGTGTCCGGCAAAGATGTCTTCGCGGATGGTACGGTCAATGGTGAAGATATGGTCCACAAAGTCGTGATCCTGGCAGAAGATCTGCTCCACAGTCTTGATCACCAGCAGATTGCCGGTTTCTTGCGCAATGATGCGGAAGAAACGCGAAATTTCAGACCATACCCTCTGGGGGTTCCTGGCGCACATGGCCTGCCCCAGGGCGATGTTGCAGACCTGCAGTTCCTTGAGTCTGGCTTCGTCTATGGTTTGCAGGGCCTTGTGCAGGATTTGGGGTAAAAACATAAAAGCAGCCTCGATCTGTTCGCCCACCTCCTGAAGCGGAGTTTTTCTCCAGGAGACGGCCTCTGTCAGGCAGGAACGCAGATAGGTTCCGCTGCCGGGCTTGATGGTCACCAGTCCTTGGGCTTCCAGGGAGCGCAGGAGTCCGCGCAATGTGTTGCGGCTGACGAGCATCTCCTCGGCCAGCCGCCGTTCCGCCGGAAGCCTGTCACCGGGCTGCAGCCCTTTTGCCGCCACAATGTGTTCAATCTCCTTGAGTAAGCGGGTGCGGTCTTCCATGGCAGTTTGGTTTGTTGAATTGTGCTTTTGGTTAACCCATAATGAAAATTATTTTATCATGGCAACAAAAAAAATCTTATCAGCCAGAATTTGCACCAAAAAAAGAAATTTATAGAACCAAAGACCATTTTGGTTCTACCAGTTTTAAAAATTATGGTAACAGTTAGCCCTTTTTAAGGAAAGCAGGGACTGGCTTTCACAGTGCTTGTTTTTTAAGTCTGTGCTTACATCAGCCAAAAAACAAGCGCCGGGGTGACTGCCCCCCTGGCACCTTTAAATGGCTAACCTGTTATAAATTATGTATTTTTTGGATCAAATACGCTTTGAACGCCGCCAGGCCTTGATGGCTTGGTGCAACGGCTCCAAAAGATCGTCAAAGTCGTTGATGGTGGTCCCGGTAAAGGAATGAGGCTTCTGGGAGCAGAGAATCAGGACTGTACGCAATGTCTTGCGGCTGAAAAATGGTTTGGCGAAATAGGATCTGATGCCCTGTGGGACGAAAAGGGCCCAGTCAATGGGCTTGATGCTTTCCTGGGTGTCATCGACTGTAATATGGGTCAGCTGAAAGCGGTTGATGTCTTCGGCGATGGTCCCTCTGTATGGAAATTTCTGGCCCTGTTCCAGGGTCATGGGTTGGCTGCCGGCAAAATAGATGAAAACTCTGTTGGAGCGGATGTATACATCGGAAAAAATAACTGCGTCTAACCTCTGGGCTGTCTGAAAGGAATGAAATGCCGTGCGCATGACGGCCGAGATATCGGTTTGCACTGACTGCAGCCCGTGGGCTAATTTTTTTCTTGCCTGCTGAGCGGGTGCCAGGGCTGTCTGTTGATGGGGCTCGTCCCTGGTTTCGGGATTTAAAAAGGTCAGCCGCAGCAGGCGCTTGCTGCTGTACATCAAATGGCGGACAATGGTTTGCGAGGTAAAAAACTTGCGTTTCCCGCTCTGGTAAAAATCCAGCTTGCCGCTCCATTTGCGTGTGAGCAGAACCTGGTTCAGTATTTTTTCCATGGCTGTTTTCATGGACTCCCGGTACAGGTCGTCCAGGGTCATTTTGACCAGATTTTCCCTGCTCATTTCAAACAGATCACAAGCCGCGGAATTGCAAAACAGGACCCTGCCGGTATCGAAATCCAGAAGCAGGGCCGGGTTGTCGGTGTCGTCGACCAAAAGCTGGAGATTGATGTCCTTGTTGATGATGCTTTTGATGACCTCTACCGTATCAGTGATGTTGAGTAGAAAGCCGTAGTAATATCTGGGGTCCCACGAATTGGTGGCACCGGTCAGTTTGAGCCATTCGGTCCGGTTGTTCTGGGATTTGGCCCGAAAGACCGTGGCTGCGGTGCGCCCGTTTTTTACGGATTCCATGAACGCATCCACCAGATAAGCATCTTCGGAAAATATCATTTTCTGCTGGTACTGGATGTTTTTCATGAGCAGCTTGCCATCCAGGCCGTTGGCGATGATGTAATTGTTGTTCAGAAATTCGATGCGTGATTTGGCGATTTCTATACGCCACAGCAAAGCGGGAAAATCGTTGACAAAACTCAGCAGGTCCTTGGCCGACATATGGGCCGTGGCCAGCCCGGGCATGTCTTCGGAGATATTGTGATGACTCATGGTAAGCGGTCCATATATTACAGTGTTCTTAGGTCAGGAACTTCAAAAATGTCTTTGCCCGGACTTTGTACTGGAAAAACGCACCCTTTGGCAATGGTTCCATCTATCAATGCGGTCCGGTAACGTTCAGGCCGCGTCTTTGGCCACCATTTTCGAGACCACGAAACTGTCCACAATAATCTGACCAACATAAAAGACCACAATGGGGAAGATGGCCAGGGGATGGTGTTCGGCATAGGTCACGGCCCAGATGGCCACGGACAGGGACATGGGTTTTTCCGAGGTTATGAGCATGAAAGAGCGGCCTGCCCGGTCTTCCAGGCGCAGCCAGTATCTGGCGGCTATAAAGGCCAGTCCGAGCATGACAATATGCAGGAGTACGCTGGGAGCAATAACCTGGAAAAGATCGTGCAGCCTGAGTTCGCGCAGCAGTTCCCCTTCTCTGGAGCAGGACAGATAGACCAGTCCGGTGATGCAGAGCATGGGCAAATAATGATTCACTGTAATCATTTTTTCCGGAAGTGCGGGAAAAAATTTGCGCAGGGCCTGGCCAAGGATGATGGGGGCGAAGAGGTAAAAGATCATGTTTTGCAGCACCTGCCATTCGGAAACCGGGGACTCGGCTCCCAGCCAGATGGAGAGATTCAGGGGAATGGAGAGCAGGCCGATGATGTTCAAAGAAGTCAAGAGGATGACTGCGGTCAGGGGATCGCCGCCGGCGCTGGCGGACATGGCCATGGCCGCTTCCAGGGAATTGGGAAAGCTGGTCATGAGCAGAAATCCGACTTTGTGGTCGCTGGACAGCCCGAAGATCTGAACCACAATCCAGGCCAGCAACGGATAAAGGACCACGGCAATAAGGGCGGCCACGGCAACGATTTTGACATAGCTGCGGGCCTTGTGGGCGTGGGAAAGGTCCATTTTCAGCCCCTGGCTGATGAAAATGGCGGCCACCAGGATGGTGCTGAAATCAAATTTGTCCAGAAAGGCCCGGGAAGGGGGGCATACCACGGCCAGGCCGATGGCCGAGACGATGAGCAGAAGGAGCATGTTCCGGCGGGTAAGATCTTCCACTGTTCGGATCAGACCAGAGGGGTGCAGATGCATGCGTACTCCTGATGTTTTGCAGGGGCGTCATTTTTTGGGGTCCACATGGCCGTGTAACGGATTGCTTCTGAAGCGCTGCCAGTACCATTCATTGGGTGCGCTGATCAAACATATTTGCCCTGTCCCAATTTTTATTCTGATAACATAATTGACTGTCCCTGTTTTTTATTCTGCGGCTGGGTCTGAACTTGTCAGGCAGGCTGGTCATGATCAGCTGCTTTTTCAGATTCCAGCCAGGGGCTGGAAGGCTCAAGATATTTTTTTCTGATGAGCCGCCAGGCCACAAC
>CAZHCY010000085.1:0-8808 GCA_964531185.1 uncultured Desulfovibrionales bacterium
TTCATAAATCTCCAAATATGGAAAAATACTATCCAAGAAGCCCCCTCAGCAGTGCAGCCCTGAGCATGAGATCCCCGGCCCGGACGGAATCACAGGCATCCACTGCCTGGCGCAGACCGCGGACAACTTCCAGGTGTTCCCCATCCGGCTGAGAATCAAAGCCTGAATCCAGCAGAGCCTTCTGCAAAGAGCTGGTCATAAAAGGTCCCTCAAAATCTGTGTGAGCCATGGCGTACTCGATCTTGGACCTGAATGAAGGATAAGTTTCCAGAACAAAATCAAGATCCTTTCTGTCCAGGGACTCAAAAGCCAGCAGTTCCGGGGGGAGCCCCAGGGAATACATGGAGCAGGTAAAGGATATGGCTCTGGGCAGGCTTACCTCCCCTATTGCCCGGGCATATCCAAACTGTCCCACATGCAGCTTTCTGGCCCTTCTTTTGGGAACATATCTGGACATGCGGCAGATCTGCGGGGCCAGCTCTGTTATCCGGGCCCGATAAGCCTGACTGTAGCGCTGGATAATATCCAGGGCCCTTTCTTCATCCACTTCCGCGGCAGGACCGATGTTCCGGGACTTGAGAAACCGGCAGGCATCCTGCACATCGCTTACAGGATAGTCAAACTTGAAGGCCGACTGAATGGTAAAAGTCACTACGCTGGGATATTCTTCCCCAACCCTTTGCACACTGTGCGGATGCAGGCCGCCCCGGAACGGAGCAGATCCCATACCCAGGATGGGATGAAGCTGCACCCCGGTCCGCCTGGAGACCTGCTCAAATTTCACAAGGGCCAACTTATTGGCCAGAGCTGCTGAGGCCAGGCCGTAATTCATGGCAGTGTCAGATCTGGCCAGAAAGACCCTTTGATCCTCTACCTCCTTGTCAGCCAGATATTCATCCATTATCTGATCCACTTTGAGCATGGTGGGCACATCTTCAAAAAGCGGGATAACCTGAATGCTGGAAGGCAAAAAGTCACCAATCCACTGGGCTATGGTTATGTCATCCTCGCGAAACCTGGAATACTGTCTGCCTATGATATGATTTAAATAATACCGGTAAATGCGGTCAATGCACCGGGCTGAAGTGGTCATGGGCAGGATAACCTCAAAAATGGGCACCAGCTCATGGCCGTAGAACAGCCGGGCAGCGTCATATGAGCGGGGAATGCTCTCCAGGGTCTCCAGAAGAATTTTGGCTTCTGCTTTTTCCACGGTTGGATTGGGCACGCGCAGGGTAATGCGCAGGTCCCGGCCCAGCTCGTTCTGCCGAAAATACTCAGGATAGTAGGAAAGAAGCTTCTTGACCACATAAGTATCAATCTCCTTGCCTTCCACATCCCACATCTGTTCATCACAGCCCAGATGTGAAAAGGCATAATAAGCCTCTCTGATTTCATCTTCACCAGCCAGCACGCAATTGGCGGCAAAAAAAGGGGCCGAAGCATTGTCTGGATGCTGAGTGCTCATGCAGCGGGGGATTTTCATGGGTTGAATCATCTCCTTTGGTCAGCAGTTTAAATTACCCAGGCTTACGGGTTGACCTGTCGGGGCATCGTGAGCCTGGGCTTACCTTGTGCCTGGTTTTGCCGGTCATGTCTACTCAGACTACACAACCCCGGATACTATATCCGATTCTAAAGACAGACTACCCGGATCAGGGCTGTTTGTAAAGAACAGATCCTGTGTGCCGAAAAAAAGGGGTAAAAAACCAGGCTGCATGTGTTTTACCCGGATCTTGTGGCGTAGCCATTCAAAATGCGTTTTTGACAACCAGGCCGGGGGGCAGTCCCCGTACCAAGCCAAAATTTGTGAATTTTTAAACTGGATTTTGCTATAATAAAAATATATGCTTTTTCAGTTGTCAAAACATAATGCTCCCTTTTCTTGCTCAGCCCGGCCAATATCAGGAGGAAGCGGATTAAGTGATAAGTCTGTGGCAACAGTTTAGCCATTTGCATCTGGAACAGGGACCGGCTCTCCCAGAGCTTGTTTTTCTGAGCCTGTTTCTTACATCAACCAAAAATCAAGCGCCGGGGTGCCTTGCTTTCCTTAAAAAGGGCTGAACCGTTACAGTGTTTGCAGTTCAATCTGATCCGGCATATTTTTAAAGGATTCCTCCCTCTTGTTTTTGCTGAATAATCACCCTTCAAAAAAGGACAGTACACCCTCAGCAACCTGCATCAGGAACCAGAAAGAATAAAAACTTATAAAAGTGCTGGGTCAACAAATTTTTAACTCATGAAATCTTCAAAAATAACAGCTTATTCTGCTGACGACAAACCTGGGTGGGGTTTGTCCTTCATCCTGGGGCTTACCCATGTCTCTCTAATCCTGGATGGAATAATCTTTCTCCCCAACATGATAGGCAAGGCCACCCAGACCCCGGCTGATCAGGTGGCATTTGTCACATTCGCCACCCTGATCGTGGCAGCTGCCGGAACCCTGTTTCAGGCCCTGCGGATAGGAAAAATCGGATGCGGATTTATCTTGTTCATGGGTTCCTATTCAGCCTTTCTGTCCTCCACCCTCATGGCTGTACAGATGGGGGGACTCCAGCTCTTGGCTGCCATGACCCTTTTCTGCGCCCCGGTTGTTATCCTGTATTCCTATTTTCTGCGTTTTCTGCGCCACATTGTCACTCCGCCGGTAGGCGGGGTGCTGATCATCCTGGTTGCCTTGAGTCTCATGCCCATTGCCATAGAACTCTGGCAGGGCGGAAGCCCTGATTTGCCCCACTTCGGGAGTTATCGCAATTATGCAGCCGGCTTGGTGACCCTGACTGTTCTGGTTCTGCTCATGCTCTTCGGCAACACCACCATCCGGTTATGGACACCGATTATCGGCATTGGGGCAGGATGTTCAACAGCCTTTTTTCTGGGCCTGTTCAGCTTTGAACACTTTCAAAGCTCTCCCTGGCTGGGGTTGCCCAGTGGTCAATGGCCAGGACTCAGCTTTGACCTTCAATGGTCCTGGATTCCCCTGGCCGGGGCATTTTTCATGGCCTCCCTGGTCAGTGCCATGGAAGGGACCGGAAACATCATGCTGCTTCAGCAGCTGTCCCTGAAAAAATTCAGAAAGGTGGATTACTCCCGGATCCAGGGCGGACTTTACTGTGATGGAATCTGCAAGGGCCTGTCCGGCATATTGGGGGGAACTCCTGTGGCCACTTTCTGCGACAACCTGCCCTTGATAAAAATGACCCGGACCGCAGCCGCAAGAATAGGAATCATGGGCGCGGCCATCCTCATCTGTCTGGCCTTTATGCCCAAAATCACCGGCTTTTTCCTGGACATTCCCCACTCAGTCATCGGCGGAGTTCTGGTGGTCATTTGCGCCATGCTTTTTTATTCAGGGCTTGAACTGGTCATGCGCTCTGGTTTGACCTTTCAGATGGGACTCATCCTGGGCCTGTCCCTGTGCGCCGGTCTGGTGGCGGAAGCTGGAAGTTTCTTTCCGGACATAATGCCTGTGCAACTCTCCCCTGTCCTTCAGAATGGAGTGGCCATGGGCGGATTCTCAGCCATCATGCTCAGCACTCTTCTCTACCTGTTTCCAAGGCCGGGGATTTCATTTCAGATTATTCCCAGCCAGGATCAGGCTGCAGAACTGCTGGACCGGGTAAGTATTCTGAAAAACAAACTGAACCTGGACCAGGATACTTACAATCGGCTTCGGCTGTCCTGTGAAGAGGTCTTTCTGTATCTGTCCAGTTCTCATGCCCACAATCAGAAAAAAAGCCTTTTTAACATCAGAAAAAAAGAGGAAGGAATTTTTGTGGAGATCATTTCCGGAGAAGAGGTGGAAGAAGTAGACCAGGCAGTAAGACCCTTTAACGTCATGGTTGCCGATCAGGAAGAACTCTCCAGACTGGGCCTGCTCATTCTGTCCAGAACAGCCACGGAGATTCAGAACATGCATATTTCCGGTTTCACCTATATCTCCTTTATTATCGAGTACCAGGAAAATTGATGAAAACCAGCCAGGTGAAAAGTCCTGCTTGTTAACATAACCAGGCAGCTCCAGTATACTGCCATGGATGATCCAGCGGTTGTTTTTTCATGAATCAGCAGCAATGCGCCTGGCCAGGCGGTTCCCAAGTTTTTCAGCTTCATCCAGGGATTTTTGCCTGTCCTGCACCCCAGCGCGGTGGAAAACTCCCAGTACCGGCAGTCTGCCCACAATCTCGTATCCCAGGGCTTCCAGAGGCCTTTGCATGGCATCCAGAGTAAAGCCCAGGTCATATTCATCCTCCTGCTCGGCTACTGCCGCCAGCACAGCTTTACGCCCCTGACCCTGCATCCTGGTGGACCAGTTCCCGGGTCTTTTGTCCTCAAACTCGTAAAAACAGTACAGCCTGTCTATAAAAGCCTTCATCCAGGAGGTGATATTGTAGTTATGAACCGGAGAAACCAGTACCAGCCCTCTGGATTGATAAATAAGCGGATAAAGGCTGGTCATGCCGTCGGTCAGACCGGTGCAGATTTTGTCTTTTCTGCATTTTTCGCATCCCAGACAGGGTTTGAACTCCAGCTCTCTGAGCTGCAGAGATGCAGTAACAATCCCGGCCTGATCCGCCCCTTGAAGAATATGCTTCAAAAGAAGATCCGAGTTGCCCTTTTGCCTGGGACTTCCGCCGATTCCCATCAAACGGGCTTCAGGCTCCATGCCTTCAACGACTGAGGCCACTGTCCGGTGTATACAATTCATGTCTTGTCCTTATTGCAATTTGTCATAAGGTCTTTTATGTTCAATAAAAGATCAAAAGCCGGACAACAGCAATTGATGCTTTATCAGAAAGGAATATCCGGAAAGCCCACAATTACCTGCTGGATCCGCTTCACCAGGGGATGATCCTCAAGTTCCTTCAGCTCTTCATCAAACTGGACCCGGCATCTCTGTTGCCAGGTGTCCTGCGTGGTTGAGTCCCCCTGACAGTTCCATGGTGCGCATACCTGCATGGTTCCATCATAACAGTTATGCTCCAGCTCAAAAGAGCCCAGATATTCCTGCCCTGGCTCGCCGTTTTCCAGTTCCAGGTAAGCATAACATTTGGCTTTGTTAAGACATGCTGAGTCTTCTCCCGGCAATAAAGCCAGGGCGTTTCCGGAAATCATCAGTCCAGCCAGAACAGTGCAGGTCATGATCCGTCTAAACAGCATAACACACCTTCTCAGGTTCAAAGGATTAAATGCCTTGTCACCGGCCCAGACAGCCGGCATCTTAAGAACCCAATCCAAAAACATTGCAGCCAATGCAGCAAAAATTGACCAGGTCATCAAGAGTTTTTGGCCGGGGTCAATACCTTGCCGCCCTGGTGGATTTTTTTTCAAAAAAATTCCTGAAGATCAAGGGGATTTTCAAGAATATATTTTGCACCTGCTTCAAGCAGCTCCTGCCTGCCCCTGAATCCCCAGGCAGCTCCCAAAGCCCGCATGCCTGCCTTTGAAGCTGTAAGCATGTCAACATTGGAATCGCCCAGAAGATAAACCTGTTCCGGCTTTCTGTCCATTTCAGCGGCCAACTCCAGGGCAGGTTCAGGATCGGGTTTGATGGCTTTTTCAGGAACAGCTCCCTGGATTCTCATGAACCAGCTGCCCGGGAAAAAATGCCTCACTGCTTCCAGGGTGATCTGATGAGGCTTGTTGGAAAGCACAGCCATGGGAATGTCTTGCTGCTTCAGGTGATCAAGTATTTTGAGCACTCCTGGATAGGGAGCTGTTTTCACGGCCCAGTTCCTGGAATACTTTTCCCGGACCTCCTTAATGCACTTTTTTATCAGGTCCTCATCCTGGACGTGTTCAGGCAAAGCCCTTCTAACCAGCATGGGCATGCCGTTGCCCACAAAAAAACCATAGTCCTTAACCGGATGCACAGGCCACCCCCTGCCGGACAGCATACTGTTTACCGCATCAGCAATATCCTCCAGGGTGTTCAGCAAAGTGCCGTCCAGATCAAAAATAATCCCGTTGTTCATGTCTTCAAAAAATTGGCTGCAATTGTGCAGGTTTATTCAATAGTTTCCAAACTGCCGGGGTTAATCCCTTAAAGCCGGGGCGCCTGTCCCAGTGCTTTCCTTGAAAAGGGCTGAACTCTCACCATTTGATAAGATCCAGGACAAGTTAATGATCAGCCTCAAGCTCTGATAAACAGCCACAGATCAGATGACACCTTTCTGGTTGACCTGCATCCCACGCAGGCAGACAATTTGTTTCATTATTCCTCCAAAGGACAGTATTCTGCATTTGATGGGTGTACTGAATTTCAATGTCAATCCGAAAAGTCAAGGGCAAACATCCTGCTGCCATGTTCCAGGCTCCCTGATGAACTTGCCATTTATCAGCATCTATGCTTAAAATAAGTTCAATTATGCAAGCAGCATATTTTTCAGATATGCCAGGCCTGCCTTTGCCGCACTGTAACAGTTTAGCCGTTTGCATGAGGCACGGCTTCCTGCCGGAGGCATACAGCCAGGAAAGGGACTGGCTCTCCCAGAGCTTGTTTTTCCAAATCTTTTTCTTTACTTGACACTCAAAAATTCTCTATCAACGTCTTGTATTTACTGACAATTTCCGGAATCTTGAATGTCGGCATCATTATCAGCTTCAACAGCCTGATTTCTTTATCTTTACCTTTAACTTTTAACCTTTAACTTTTAACTTTCAAGTTCTTTACATCAACCAAAAAACAAGCGCTGGGGTGCCCTGCTTTCCTTAAAAAAGGGCTGAACTGTTATGCCGTACTTACCCTTTATCTTTTTTGCATCTGACCAAGAAAGGGGGTGAGCCCTGTGCAGAACATCCCCAAACTTCTGGTGAACATCTTCAGCAAGCAGTAATCTTTTAACTTCTAATTCCTGGTGGCCAAGACACCGGAGGGTAAATGGAATTTCCAGAACTTAAAATCAGGGACCTGATTGCCAGGATCCCCATAATCCAGGGCGGTATGGGCATTGGAGTCTCTTTGTCCAGGCTTGCCTCGGCTGTGGCTTCTCAAGGCGGGATCGGCGTTATTTCCGCAGCCATGATCGGAATTGATGAAAAAGATATAGCCACCAATCCCATCCAGGCCCATATCCGGGCCTTAAAAAAAGAGATTCGAAAGGCCAGACAAAAAACCACAGGCATCCTGGGAGTAAATATTATGGTCGCCCTGACCAACTTTCGGGAAATGGTCACCACCTCGGTCCAGGAAGGCATTGATGTGATCTTTTCCGGAGCCGGACTTCCCTTTGATCTCCCGAGCTACCTGAACAAAGAGAGCAAAACCAGGCTGGTGCCCATTGTTTCCTCGGCCAGGGCGGCCAGGATAATTTGCCGCAAATGGCTGTCCAAATACAACTACCTGCCTGACGGCTTTGTGGTGGAAGGTCCCAAAGCAGGAGGCCACCTCGGCTTCAAGCCTCAGGAACTTGACGATCCCCAATGTACACTGGAAAACATTGTCCAGGATGTTATCCAGGAGATAAGACCCTTTGAACAGGAACATGGTCGTGAAATCCCTGTAATTGCCGCTGGAGGCATTTACACAGGAGACGACATCTGCCGGTTTATCAGGATGGGCGCTGCAGGAGTACAGATGGGAACAAGATTTGTAGCCACCCATGAATGTGACGCCAGCCCCGGCTTCAAGGAGTCCTTTGTGCAGGCTGACAGAAATGATACCATGATCATCAAAAGCCCTGTGGGCATGCCCGGCAGGGCTGTGCGCAACCAATTCCTCACTGATGTGGAATCAGGAACCAGAAAGCCCTTCAAATGTCCCTACAAATGCCTGATCACCTGCGATCATACCAAAAGCCCGTATTGCATTGCTGCCGCTCTTAACAATGCCAGAAAAGGAAAAATGAACAAGGGCTTTGCCTTTGCAGGGGAAACCGTCTGGAGAATCAGGGAAATTCTGTCAGTTAAAGAACTTATGGATTCCCTGCACATGGAGTATTCCAAGGCCTGTTCCTGATATTTTCAAGCCCCCCGGAGTGCGGCTGCAATCTTTTTTACAGCTGCAGAAGTCAATACATTCAAAGGACTTTGGTGGTTCTTAAGAACCCCTTTTGTTTCGGATTTTTGCAGGCCAGCGCACAGACATTTCATGCTTTAAAAATGAAAAACCATGCCTTTTTTTATTTTAAGCAACTGACCAGAACTGTCAGATCTCAAAGCTTTAAGGATATTGTCAAATTTATTCTCATTTTAGGAGTTATGGCCTGGATCCTGGCTCTTGGTTCGGAAAAACTTGACTACAACTGGCAGTGGTACAGGATAGATTCCTTCATTTATAACCTGGATGAAAACGGGTTTACTCCCGGCCCATTGCTCAAAGGGCTGTGGATAACTCTGAAAATCACCTTTTTCAGTCTCATCCTGTCTCTGCTGCTGGGTCTGGTGAGCAGCATATTCAGGCTTTCCAGCTCCTTTGTGGCCCGGATGACCGCCCGGATCTATGTGGAAACCATCCGCAACACTCCGCTTCTTATCCAGCTTTTATTCAATTATTTTGTTCTGTCCCCCATCCTGGGCATTCCTCCCTTCCTTACCGCGGTCCTCACCCTGAGTCTTTTTGAGGGAGCCTATGCTTCAGAAATCATCAGGGCCGGCATCCAGTCCATTGACAAAGGGCAGTGGGACTCAGCCCGTAGCACAGGGCTGAACGACCTTCAGATTTACAAATACATTATCATACCGCAGGCTTATCCATTCCTGATCCCTCCCCTTACCAGCCAGAGTGTGGCCCTGCTCAAGGACTCAGCCCTGGTAAGCACCATAGCCATCTATGACTTGACAATGCAGGGCCAGGTAATAATATCAAAC
>CAZHCY010000086.1:0-8714 GCA_964531185.1 uncultured Desulfovibrionales bacterium
TTTAAAATTACAGCAGACCGGGACATGGCCTGGTTTATAATTACATAAGGTCCAGGCAGGGTACATGAAATCTTCCAGGCTTAAAGTCGGGCGTATAGACTACCTGAATATCTGGCCTCTTTTTGAAAGCATCAAAACCAGCGCGCTGATAAAAGATATGGATTTCATTCCAGGTCATCCATCCTATCTGAACAGCGCCCTGGCTGAAAAAAGCATAGATCTGTCCCCTTCTTCTTCATTTGAATATCTGGCCCGGGCGGAATCATACAGACTGTTGCCAGGACTTGGCATCAGTGCTGTCCATGAAGTCCAGAGCGTGCTTTTCTGTGTTCCGTTTCCTGTGGATCATCTGGCAGATTACGTTGCCCAGGGCGGCGCCATCAGACTGAGCAGGGCATCAGCAGCCTCAGTGGCTTTGCTCAAAGTGCTCTGGACCTTTTACTGGCAATTGCCTGAACCTGTATGGTCAGTGCGCGAACCCGGGGAAATGGATTTTCAGACCCCTTTTCTGGAAATCGGCAATCATGCCCTGGACATCTACCTGAATCATCCTCCTGAAGTGAACATCCTTGATCTGGCTGTGGAATGGAAAAAATTCACAGGCCTGCCCTTTGTGTTTGCGCTATGGATAGTCAATGAACAGGCCCTTTTGAGCAGGCTGAAAATCATAAAAAAACTGCATAAGGCCCTGGTGCAGGCCAGAGAAACCCTTCCGGACAGATTTGAACAGCTTGCTGCTCAATATCCGGCCCAGAACATGTCTGTCCAGGACATAATATGCTATTGGAAAAAACTGGACTTCAGCCTTGGACATGCCCATAAGGCAGGCCTGGCTTTGTTTGGCAGATACCTGACCCGGCTGGGCATGATCCCGGGTATGCCTGTTCTTGATTTTATGGATGTTTAACAGCAGCCAGGCAAAATTTTTTAGGAAAGCTTCAGAGATGAAAGCATAACTAAGGGGGCTGAAATGTGCCAGAACAACAGACCTGACTTGAAAGCCTTTTGGGAAAACCTGAAGATGCCCATGCCTGTTGCCCGGAAAATCAGGCTTTATTTTAGAAATAATGTAACAGTTTAGCCCTTTTTAAGGAAAGCAAGGCACTCCAGCGCTTGTTTTCTGGTTGATGTAAACAAAGACTTGGAAAAACAAGCTCTGGGAGAGCCAGTCCCCGTGCCTCATGCAATTGGCTGAACTGTTAGGAAATAATCACCTTAGGCTCAGCAGATTCATGAGTTGCTGCGGCAATCCAGGCGAACGCGGCTGCTGAATGTCCAAAAATTCAGCAGGTATGACTGAATAAGGCTTTTTTGGGACAGGCATAAAAAATCCCGGCCGGATTTTTTCCGGACCGGGATTTTATTTGTGGTCGATATCCAGCTGAGGGTAAACCACCATCAGGACCCCTTGACTGCTGAAAATGATACGGGCTTTAAGGCTTCCCGGAAGGGGGCGGATGTTAACCGTGCCTGAGCCTGCAAGCTCAGGATGCTTACTGGATATTGTTGACAGCTCTGCTCAGGCGGGAAATCTTTCTTGAGGCGGCCCGCCAGTGGATAACCTTTTTCTTGGCTGCCTTGTCAATTACTGAAGCAGCAGCCTGCAGGGCCCTGGAGGCGGTTTCCGGATTATTTTCCGCCACTGCAGAGCGCACAGCTCTGGTAACATTCTTAACTCTTGTTTTTACTGCCCTGTTGCGTTCCCGGGCCTTGAGACTCTGTCTGTGTCTTTTTAAAGCTGACTTATGATTGGCCAAGATTGAGACCTCCTGATGCCTTTGTTCAAGTATTTGGTGTATTCATTGATAACTGTTCAGTAGTAACCGTTCAGGGGGGCGCGGGAACCGGCATGGGGACAGTCCCTGCAAGCCACTTCCTGCACTAATAAAATAATTGCCAGCGCGAAATGTAATTGGACCTATACAGCTTAGTACAAAGCCGAGGGACAGTCCCCATGCCGGTCTGCCAACTTCAACATTGAGGACCCCCTGAACAATTACGTTCAGTCCTTTGCCTGCCTTGTTTCTTCCGAAAAAATCATGCAAAGGCATTTACCGGCAAACTAAATCTATTAAGTGAATTCCTGGTTTTGTGTCAAGCAAAAAAATCATAAAAAACTGTATATTCCCGGTACAGCGCTCTGGATCAGGCCGGATAAATGTCATAATTCGGTCCCGGCCCTTACCAGGGATAAACTCCAGTGCCCGTCTCCTGTGCCTCCTGCTGCCTGTGGCTTAGACCTGCAGGGCTGAAAAATCAGCCAGCCCGGCAAGCTTCTGGGCCAGAATGTTCAGCATGGCCAGGCGATTCAGCCTCAATTCCCTTTCCTGACACATGACCATGACATTATCAAAAAACTCGTCCACCACCGGCCGCAGCACATGCAGCCCGGCAAATAAAGCTTTGAAATCGGCAGCTTCCCACTGCCGGTCCCATCCGGAAACCAGATGGTCAATTTCCCGGGCCAGATTCTTTTCATAATTACTCTCAAACAGGGCAGGGTCATATATATCAGGAAGTTTCTCATCCAGAGACTGGCCCTGCTTGCGAATAATATTGTCTATGCGCTTGAAAGTCAGTACTGCAGATTCAAAATCAGGATGAGCAGCAAAATCAGCCAGGGCCTCAAGCCTTTTGCCGGCCATGAGTACATTGCTGCAGCCGGCATGGATAACAGCATCAATAACCCGGCCTTCAAAGCCCTGGTTCTGCCAGTAGGCCTTGAGTCTGGCAGCTGTAAAGCCCAGCAGCTCGTCCCGGACCTGGTCCGGTTCCAAATTCCATTTCACCCCGTCATAAAGGCTGAAGCAGTAAGTAAAGAGATCACCAAGATCAAAGTCCAGGCCATGCTCCAGAACAATCCTGATTATACCCAGACATTGTCTCCTGAGGGCGTAAGGATCAGCAGCTCCGGTGGGGATATTGTTCAGCCCGAAACAGCCTGTCAGTGTGTCAGCCTTGTCAGCCACGGATACCACGGCTCCGGAAATGCTCTCCGGAACAGGCGATTCATGACCAGTGGGCAGATAATGTTCTCTTATGGCCCTGGATACCTCTTGAGAATATCCTTCCAGGGAAGCGTAAATTCCACCCATAATGCCCTGCAGATCAGCAAATTCTCCAACCATCTCTGACACGAGATCTGCTTTGCATAAAAGACCGGCCTGAGCTGCAGAGTTTTCTGCTTCAGCTCTGTAATGGCGGCAGATATACCTGGAAATTTTTTCAATGCGCAGGGATTTATCTCCCATGGAGCCCAGAGGACCCAAAAATACCACCCTGTCCAGCCTGCTGCGCCTTTGCTCCATGGTTTCAGCCTTATCTGCCTCCCAGAAAAACCGGGCATCCTCCAGCCTGGCCTTGAGCACCCTTTCCCACCCCTTGCGGACCAGGTTCAGGTCTTCAGGCCTGTTGTTGATAACCGTGAGAAAGTAAGGCAGGAGCCTGCCCTGCTCATCTTCCAGACCAAAGCTCTTCTGGTGGGTCTCCATGCTGGTCAGCAGGACTTCTCTGGGCAGTTGAAGATATTTTTCATGAAAACCGCCCAGAACAGGGTTGGGATATTCAGTCAGGCTGGCGGTTTCATCCAGCAGCCGGTCATTGACTATCAGCCGGCCGTTTATTTCAGAGCAAAGTTCTGTGCCCCTGGACCGGATAATCTGTTTTCTGTCCTCCTGGCTCAGGACAATACCTCCTTTTTCATTGAGGGTGGAGAAATATTCTTCAGCTGAGGAAATTTCAAATGGACCAGGACCTAAAACCCTGTGCCCCCAGGTGGAGACCCCGGAACAGACATCTGATATCTGAAAAGATATCCGGGTCTGGTCCAGCAGAGCCAGGATCCAGCGTATGGGCCTGCCAAAGGTAAAATGGTCAGCCCAGCGCATTTTTTTGGGGAAGCTCAAGCTTTTGATCACCTCAGTACAGATTTTTGGAAGCACTTCCGAGGTTTCCCGGCCTCCCAGAGTTTTTCTCACCGCCAGATATTCCCCCCTGGAGGTGGAATGCCTGAAGACCTGATCAGAGCTGACCTGCTGTGACCTGATGAATCCCTGTCCTGCTTTGGTCAGGTTATTGTTTTTATCAAAGGCAATGGCTGCAGGGGGGCCGGTAATCAGTTCTTCAGAACACTGCTGCCGGTTCTGGATTCCTTTGACATTAACACATAATCTCCTTGGGGTGGCAAAGGATTCAATGCTTTCAAAACCTATTCTTTCCTGCTTCAGGCATGCTTCAGTGAGCTCTTTCATCTCCTTGGTCAGGCCGGGCAGAAACCTGGCCGGCATCTCCTCAAAGCCCGTCTCGAGAATGAATTCAGGCATATTTGCTGTCCTTATTGATAAGATGTGAAATTGTAACAGTTCAGCCCTTTTCAGTAAAACCAGGGGACAGGCACCCCAGCGACAGACTTGGAAAAACAAGCGCTGAAAGAGCCAGTGCCCTCCCGGGCTGTATGCCTCCGGGCAGGAAGCTGTGCCTTATGCAAATGGCTGAACTGTTACGTGGAATTTTAAGTGCTTGCCTCTATCCTGCGGAACTGAAAAAGTCCGGGTTATTCAGGCAACCAGACCTGGTAAACCGTTACATTTTTTCTGTCATTATCTTTTAACTCTCAATCCAGGATTAACGGGTGTATTACCGGTTTGTAAATGATACAGACTCAGGTTTGCTTTGAACATAAAAAACAGGTTTATCCACCCAGGGGACAGTCCCGAAGCCAGGGACAGTCCCCGTGCCTGACCAGAATTTCCTGATTTATCTCGAAATTTACAAACAGGTAATGCTCCCGGATTAACTGTTCTTCAGCAGGGGATAGCCCATTTCTTCTCTCTGCCTGCTGTATAGGCCGGCTACCCTGGAGGCCAGCTTCCTGACCCTGGCTATATAGCCTGTTCTTTCGGTAATGGAAATGGCCCCTCTGGCTTCCAGAAGATTAAAAGCGTGGGAACACTTGAGACAATAATCATAAGCTGGCCAGGCCAGACCCTCTGAACACAGACGCAGGCCCTCTTCCTCACATTTATTGAAAAATTCCAGAAGCATATCCGGGCTGCTGGATTCAAAATTGTACTTTGAATGTTCCACTTCAGCCTGATGATGAACCTGGCCGTATGTTACTGTCTGATTCCAGGCCAGATCATATACTGATTCCTTCTCCTGCAGATACATGGAAATACGCTCCAGCCCATAGGTAATTTCAACACTGATGGGCTCCAGATCAATTCCGCCAACCTGCTGAAAATAAGTGAACTGAGTAATTTCCATACCGTTCAGCCAGACTTCCCAGCCCAGTCCCCAGGCTCCCAGGGTGGGCGACTCCCAGTCATCCTCTACAAACCTGATATCGTGCCGGACAGGATCAATGCCCAGGATTTCCAGACTACGCAGAAAAAGATCCTGGACATTGGACGGGGCCGGCTTGAGGATTACCTGGAACTGGTAATAATGCTGCAGTCTATTGGGATTTTCTCCATATCTGCCGTCAGTGGGTCTTCGGGACGGTTCCACATAGGCGGTTTTCCACGGTTCCGGGCCTATTACCCTGAGAAATGTGGCCGGATTAAAAGTTCCGGCCCCCACCTCAAGATCATATGGCTGCTGCAGAACACATCCCTGACTGGTCCAGTACTGCTGCAGATTAAGTATAACATCCTGAAAAAACATCTTGTTCTCCGTAAAAAGATTGACAGTGTCAGTTGGTATTGTAACAGTTTAGCCATTTTTTTAAGGAAAGCAGGGCACCCCAGCGCTTGTTTTCTGGTGGATGTAAAAAAACAGGCTCTGGGAGAGCCAGTCCCCCTTACGGGCTGTATGCCTCCGGGCAGGAAACCGTGCCGCATGCAAGTGGCTGAACTGTTACTTGGTATTAAACTGTTTGCCCAGGTGATAGTCAGTAAAAGATTCCACCACCTGGATGCTGTCCCGGAGGATATCCGGTTCAATGGACCACTTCAGCCAGGATTCAGGGTTTGAAGCATTGAGTCTGGACAGAAACAGCAAAGAATCCCGCCTGACCCTGATGCTTTTTTCATGCCTGGTATCACATCCTGGACAGGCAATGGTCCCCTGGGCAAACAAAAATGAAGGCTGCGCAATATTTTCCAGTTTTTTTCCGCAAAAAAAACATCTGGACAGGTTCGGCTCAAATCCGTGGCTGAAAAGAATGGCAGCCCTGAACAGGATGGGAAAAAAAGCCGGCACCTGTTCCGACTCCTCCACTGTCTGGAGATAGGCCAGCATCAGCCTGAAAACATTTTCAGAATCGTCACCTTCAAGGCAGATTTTCTGTACAAATCTCAGGCCGTTCACGGCCATGCCCACCCTGGACGGGTTGTTTTTCAGCCGTTGATATCCATGAACCAGAGTACCTTCCTCCAGCACCAGATACCTGCCTCGGGAGCTCAGGCTGACCCTGAAAAGCACCAGATTAAGACAGTCCAGACAGCCGCAGAATCTGCGTCTGCTCTTGCACCCTCCAAAAGCGAACCCGGTAAGCATTCCTTTTGAGGGAGACAGAAAGCGCACCCACAAGTCATTTTCCCGGAATCTTCCAGTACGCGTAATCAAAACTTTTTCTGTAAAATACATGGGAGGGTCTTCAGGCAGGCAATCAGGGAGCTGTAATATCCAGGGTCCTCACCTCTCCTGATTCAGCATCAATGGGAAAGGGCTGGTCATTGAGAAACACGTCTATGCCGCCGGCATTGCCCAGGGTCAGCCTGACAACGTCCTTGAATTCAAAACTTACGTCCTCTCCGGCCCTGAGATAAACCTCCCGGCTTGAACCGTCTATCATGGCCATGAGCCAGCAGTCTTCCCTGGCCTGAATCTCCAGTAAAGACATTGCTGTTTCAGAAGCGCCCTGGTCTGCAGAAGGACTGGTCTGATCCTCCCTGGATTCCTGATTCTGCTCTGCCGGGGCCTCTTCCTGTTGCTGGGAGGGCTCCTGGCTTTCCAGTTCCATTTCTGCTGTCGGGTCAACAGTCTCAGCTGCTGATGGTGCGGATTCTTCAGCAGCCGGGGTTTCAACTGCTTTCAGGTTCAGGACTTCAGGTACTTCCCCGTTCTTTAGACCGGCAGACTCATGGGGCTGGTCTGCATCCTGGGAGTCTTCCCTGTGCTTTGTAATATGGTCCGGAATTTCTTCTTCAGAGATATCTGCGGGCTGCTGTAGAAAATCTTCATCCTCTGCTGATTCATCCGGCCAGCCGGCGCCGGGATCATCCAGAGAGGAAGAAGATTCCTGGTTTTTTTCCTGGACATCATCTTGGCCGAAAAAATCAAACGAAGTGTATACATACCATCCGGAAGCCAGAATGATTATCAGGGCGGTTATTATCACCAGCCACTTGACAATCCCATGCAGGTTGCCGCCTCTGTCAGTGTATTTCAGGGATGTGGGCAGATCTTCAGGATCGATTTTCTCAAACTGATCCTCAGCTGAGTAGATCCGGGCAAAAGCATCACCGATCTTTTTCCAGTCCAGCCCCAGGTACCTGGCATAATTCTGTACAAACCCCTTGGCATATACAGGATGGGAAAGTCGTTCAGAATTTCCGGCCTCCAGAGATTCAAGAAAGTCCAGCCCAATTCTGGTGTCTTCATGAACCTTGTCCAGGCTGATACCCTGGCGTTCCCTTTCAGCTCTCAATTCATGTCCGATATCGCTTAATTCCATGCTGACTCCCAAGCCAGGTCAAACCCGGTCTTTATAGTCGAATGTCAATGACTGCTTTTTCCCGAAGTCCCTTAATGTATTCTTCCAACCGCTGGTCTAGTTTGTCATCAAACACTCTTTCCCTGATTTTATCCTCCACCTGTTCAAGGGGTACAGTTCCGGCGGAATTGTCCTTTTCAAGCTTGATCAGGGCCACAGAACCATTGACTGTAAAAGCATCTGTCATATTGCCCTGCCTGACGTCCTGAAGAGCATTTTTCCATTCAGGAGCAAGCTGATCCCACTTGATCATTCCCAGGTCACCACCTTCCGAGGAGTTAGGACCTTTGGAAAATTTTCTGGCAGCTGTTTCAAAATCCATTTCCTGGCCAATGATCCTGTCTCTTATTGCCCGGGCGGTTTCCTGATCAGGAACAAGAATGACCCTGAGGTGCACTTCACGGTCCCTGGTAAATTCATGGCTGTTTTCCTGATAAAAAGATTCAATCTCTTCCCTGGTGACAACAACTTTGCGTCTGACCATCATGTTCAGGACCCTTTGCCTGAGAATGGAGTCCTTAATCTGGCTTTTATATTTTTCCATGGTCAGCCCCTGGCTCTGCAGGTAATCCTGAAATTCCCGGGCACTCATATTGTTTTCTTCCCGGACCTTTTGGACGTGCTTTTCAAGGTCTGCCTGGCTGACATTAATTTGAAAACGTTCAGCCTGTTCCATGATCAAAATATCATTGACCATCTGATCAAGCACCTGACGTCTTGCCAGTTCCAGGCTTTCCGGCGGCATATCACTCACATCAGAATTTTCCAGCACACCCATAATGTATTTCAGCCTGGCATCAAGATCCAGAAGGGTGACAGTCTTCCCGTTGACCAGGGCCACGATTCTGTTGACAAGGGTATCGGCCCCGGCCATATGCAGGCTGAAAAAAATCAAAAGCAAAGTGAAAATAATTCTCTTCATTTTCTTATCTTGAGAGTTAAAAGTTAAAGGTTAAAAGTTAAAAGTAAAGATAAAGAAATCAGGCTGTTGAAGCTG
>CAZHCY010000087.1:0-8714 GCA_964531185.1 uncultured Desulfovibrionales bacterium
TTTTTCATCCCAGATGCCCTCAAAAAATGGATATCTGCACCACAAAGAGTCCCCCTATGCTTGAAACCCGATATGGCCCCCAGGTCAGATGCTGGCTTTACAGCCGGCAGCAATCCTAAAAAAAACAGCTCAAGCCCCGGAACCGCCCATGAACCACCCTGATTATCTTGCTCTGGAAAACATTTCCAAGACATATTCTGTCAAATCAGGATCCTTTCTGGGACAGCCTTTGAGTCTCAGGGCGCTTGAAAGGGTAAGTCTTACCATAAAAAAGAACGAAACCACAGGCCTTGTGGGCGAGTCAGGCTGCGGCAAATCAACTCTCGGCAAGATAAGCTGCGGCCTGGAATCCCCAACCAGCGGCCGGATTATTCTAAAGGGCACTGAAATTCATTCTTCCAGTCAGATCCTTAAAACCAGCAGCATCCAGATGATTTTTCAGGACCCATTTTCTTCCCTTAACCCCAGGCAGAAAATCAAAAACATCATAGCCGAGCCTTTGAAAATCCATAAAGCCGGCACCAGGGCCGAGATCAGGGACAGAACCCTGGAAATCAGTTCCAGGGTGGGGCTGTCACCAAAACAGCTTTTAAGGTATCCTCATGAGTTCAGCGGCGGCCAGAGGCAGCGGGTGGCCATTGCCAGGGCCATGATTCTCAATCCAGGACTGGTAATCTGCGATGAGCCGGTCTCAGCCCTGGATGTTTCGGTTCAGGCCCAGATTCTCAAGCTGCTGAGAAACCTGCAGCAAGACCTTGGTCTGTCCTACCTGTTCATCTCCCATGATCTGTCTGTGGTCAAATACCTGTGTACCAGGGTTGCTGTCATGTATCTGGGAGAACTGGTTGAAATCTCTACCAGAAATGAACTTTTTGACCATCCCTGCCACCCATACACCCAGGCCCTGATCAGTGCGGTGCCCGTGCCGGACCCGGCCCGCAAAACCGCTCCAGTCAGGCTTTATTCCGAGCCGCCTGATCCGCTGCAGCCTCCTGGAGGCTGTCTTTTCCACCCCAGATGCCCGGAAAAAATGGATATCTGTTCCAGACAAAGCCCGCCATGGACAAACCTGTCCTCCGGGCACAGGGTAAGGTGTTTTTTGTATGAATAAACCTGAGATACTGGCCCCGGCCGGGAACAGACTTTCATTTCTGGCTGCCCTGGCTGCCGGTGCCGATGCAGTCTATTGCGGGCTCAAGCATTTTTCAGCCCGGATGCAGGCTGACAACTTCAGCATTGTCCAGCTCCAGGATTTAACCGCCCTGGCCCGCTCCCGGAATACCAGGGTGTATATCGCCCTGAACTGCATGATCAAACCTGATGAGCCGGATAAGGTGGGCCGCCTGCTGGACCGGCTTAAGACCAGGGTCCGGCCCCAGGCCCTGATTATTGCCGATCCAGGCCTGATTGAAATTGCCAGGCAGGCAGGCCTTGACTGCCGGCTGCACCTCTCCACCCTGGCCAACTTCCATGCTCCCAGCGCCCTGCCTGTTCTGGCTGACCTTGGTATTGACCGGGTGGTTCTGCCCAGAGAACTGAATATTGACGAAATAAGGCAGATGCAAAGTCCATCCGGACCAAAACTGGAAGTTTTTGTCCACGGAGCTCTGTGCTACGGCATATCAGGTCGCTGTTACTGGAGCAGCTTTCTGGGTGGCAAAAGCGGGCTGAGGGGCAGGTGCGTTCAGCCCTGCCGCCGGACTTACACCTGCAAGGGCTCCCAGGGCGCCTATTTTTCCTGTCAGGACCTGGGGCTGGACGTTCTGGCCAAAACCCTGCTGGACATCCCGGCAGTGGCAGCCTGGAAAATTGAAGGCCGCAAGAAAGGTCCTCATTACGTATACTATACTGTGACGGCTTATAAAATGATCAGGGATTATCCGGATGATCCCCAGGCCAGAAAAAACGCTCTCAAACTTCTGGAAATGGCCCTGGGTCGGCCTTTCAGTCACTATAACTTTCTGCCCCAGAGGACCTTTGTGCCCATTGATCCCTTTCAGGAGCCTGCCTCAGGCAGTTTTCAGGGCAAAACCCAGGTAAAGGAAAGAAAATCCTTTTTCAGGCCCAGATCGTCCCTGCTGCCTGGAGATCTGCTCCGGGCCGGATATGAAAACCATCCCGGGCACCGCTTGATCAAGATCCGCAAGCCGGTTCCGGCAGGAGGACAGTTCAATCTGCAGCCGGGATGCAGGCCCAGACTGCCTGTCTTTCTTGTTGACCGCCAGGAAAAGGAGCTCATGGACCTGATCCAGGAGCTTGAACAAAAACTTCCTGAGACCCATGCTCCAGCATCTGGAAGCAGTTTTGTTTTCCAGCAGGCTCCCAGCCTGAAACCAGAAACCAGAGCCATAGAGCTTCAAGTCTTCAGATATCCTTCCCAGCGTCAAAAAACTTCAGCTCTTCAGCTAAGCCTTGATCCCCGCCTGCAGACCAGGCTTGGTCCTTACAGTACCACCTGGTATTTTCTGCCTCCGGTCATCTGGCCTGCTGCTGAAAATAAATGGCAGAAGCTGCTGGGTTTCCTGCAGAAAAAAGGGGCTGGAAATTTTGTCCTGGGTTCACCCTGGCAGATGGCTCTGCTGAAAAAAAATAAAAATCTCAATGCCTGGGCCGGACCTTTCTGTAATGCGGCCAATGCTGCCCACCTCATGGTTCTCAGGGAGATGGGTTTTTCCGGGGCAGTGCTCAGCCCTGAACTGTCAGGCCAGGATATGATTACTTTGGCTGAAAAGGCCTGTCTGCCTGTGGGAGTGGTCATCAAAGGACTCTGGCCGGTGTGCGTTTCCAGGACCTTTTCCAGCCAGGTCAAACCCGCAGCAGTCTTTGAAAGCCCCAAAAAAGAAATATTCTGGACCACCCAGCATGATGAAAACTATTACACGTTTCCCAACTGGGAAATCAATCTGAGCGGCTATCTGCCTGAACTGAAAAAGGCCGGGGTCAGGCTGTTTCTGCACATGAAAGAACCCCTGCCCAAAAAAGTGGACCTAAAAGACAGGCCCGGGCTCTGGAACTGGGACCAGGGTCTTGTATAGCAATGCTGCTGCCGCTGCATCAACTCTGCAGTGCTTTTGCCCGAATCCCCCGGGAAATGACCTGCCTGGCCGCAAATGGGCTGGAAAAACACTGTTTTCCCCCTGTTTGAAAAGCTTTCTCCGGAAAAATGAAGGGCTGAACTGTTACAGCAGGACAATAATTCAGCTCCTGAGACTGGAAAGCATCAGATTGAGTTCAGGCACAAGGTTGTCCGCCATAAGCTCCACTCCTGCTGCGTTGGGGTGAAAACCATCAGCAAGGGTCAGCCCTGGATTTCCCGGAATACCGGGCATGACATCAGGCACAAGCTTTACCCGGCAGGCCCGGGCTGCCTGCTCAAAAGCCTGGTGGATGCCCTGGCCGGTCAAGGTAGTTTGCTCTTCCAGACCCTGGATGCCGGCCAGCAGAACCTCTGCCCCCTGATCCCGGCACATGCCTATTATCTTTTCCAGGTTGTTTTGAACCTTTTCTGCTGAAAAGCCGGCCATGAGGTCATTGGCCCCGAACTGGACCAGCACCAGATCAGGCTGATGCCTGAGCAGCTTTTCAATCCTGCGCAGCCCGTCACTGGTGGTATCTCCGGATACACCGCCATTTATTACCTGGACATCCCGGCCCTGATGCTGAAGCTTTTGTTCCAGCTTCCCAGGCAGGCAGTCATCCCGGGACAGACCGTAACCAGCAGTAAGACTGTCTCCCAAAATAAGAATCTTAACCATCTGCTCTTCCTTCTGATTTAACTTCCTTCAGCATCAACTGCTTTTCTCATCTGCTTTTTCCTGGCCAGGGCCGCTTTCTGCTTTAGCCTTTTCTGTATGGAGGCCCTGGTGGGACGGGTGGCCCGGCGCTTTTTCCGCCGGGCAGCAGCCTGAATAATCAAATCTTTCAATCTTTGCAGGGCATTTTGCCTGTTTCTGTCCAGGGATCTGCTTTGGCCGGCCTTTATCACCACCACTCCTGCCCGGGTAATCCGTCTGTCTGGGAAAGCCAAAATTTTTTCCTGCAATTCTTTGGTCAGAGAAGATGACCTGATATCCCAGAAAAGGTGCACAGCAGTAGAAACCTTGTTCACATGCTGTCCTCCCGGCCCTGAGGACCGGACAGCCTGGATCTCTATTTCTGAATCCGGAATATGGATATCTCTTGTGACCTGCATAAACTTTCCATCCCTGGTGTAAACTTCTTGACTTTTCCCCGGCCCTTCGCCTTGCCCGGCTGCAAGGACTTATAAACTCAACCCGGATAAACATCCAGAATGATAACAGATCAGCCTTTTTAAGAAAAGCAGGGCACCCCGGCGCTTGTTTTTTATTTATGTAAGAAACAGACTTAAAAAACAAGCGCTGGAAGAGCCGGTCCCCCTCCGGGCGCCGCCCCCGGCCAGGAAACCGTGCCACATGCAAATGACTGAACTGTTGCCCAGGATGATCATTCAATGTCTTCCGGCTTGTCAAAAACCATGAAATATTTTTCAATACTGCTGCAAAAGCCGCCCTGAGCCAGATAAACATTCAAATCATTATGCACCCCAGGCCGGCCCGGGCAGGCTTCACTCAAAAAACTGACCACAAAGTCATACAATTGTGACTTTATTCTATTAAATTGCAACAGCTGGTTACAATAGTCATCTCAGACTGCACAGGGCCGGGGAAATCGGCAATCCCTGCCTGATGGTCTGAACTAAAAACCCTTACCAGACAGGAGATATGCATGTCCCGGAAAAATTACGTACTTGACACCAATGTCCTTCTGGAAAATCCCCATTGTTTGGAAATATTCAGAAACGGTCAAGAGAACCGGATCTTTCTCCCCTATACAGTTCTGCAGGAACTGGATAAATTAAAAAAGGACCACCGGCTTTCTCATCTGGTGGCGCAGACCATCAGGCAGATTGAGGCTGATGATCAGATTGTTTTCCTCTCCCCTGAAGACCTGCCCGTGAATCCTCAAGAATCCAATGATGATCGGATCATTGCTGAAATATCCAGAAGCGGCCTCCAGTCTCCCATATTGATCACCAATGACCGGATCATGCAGATAAAAGCCAGGCTGCACAATATTGTCTCGGAATATTATCGTGATTCCCTGCCCTTTAAAAGCGAATCCCAGGCCTATACAGGCATTGTCGACTCCCAGGAGACTCCCATTGTCAACAGTTTTCAATGGAACAATGGCGTGCCCGTGTTTTTCGGAACCCAGGAAACCAAAACCCTGGACTATCAGCATAAGGTCTGGAATATCCGGCCAAGAAACACTTACCAGAATATGGCCCTGGAACTGTTTTTACATCCGGATATTCATCTGATTTCGGTCCAGTCTGAAGCAGGCTTTGGCAAGACTTATCTGGCCCTGGCTGCTGCTCTTCATCTGGTCCTTGGCCTCAAAGAATCTCAGTACAAAAAAATCTATGTGGTCAAACCCATGATTGAGGTGGGAAACAAAATGGGATACCTGCCCGGAAGCGTGGAGGAAAAAATGGCCCCATATACCCGTTATATCCTGGACTTGCTGCTCAAACTCCATGAAATGCGCCCGGCCAAAAAAATCTTTGAAGATAACGAGGCCGGCAAGTCCAGACTGAATCCCAGACGCTTCCAGATCCTTCCCCTGGCCTATATCAGAGGCATGAACATTGAGGATGCCGTGGTCATTATCGATGAAATGCAAAATCTCTCCCGGATGGAAAGCCGTTCGCTGCTGACCAGGATGGGCAAGGGCGTAAAATGTTTCTGCCTGGGTGACACCAGACAGGTGGACAACCATTACCTTAATGAAAGCAATAATGGGCTCAACTGGCTGGTTAAAAAATGCAAGGGATTAAAGCATTATGCCCATATTGTCCTGAAAGGGGATACATCCAGAGGGCCCATAACAGACATGATCCTTGGCTCAGGGCTTTAAAGCTCTGTATCATCCGGCACAGGACCTGGACCCGGCCAGACATTTGCATTCAACTTCCGGCTTTGGCCTCAGTTCTGATCTTGGAGCATCTCCTGCATTTTTTTCTTGAATTCTTCCATTTCTTCAGAGCCGGGCATATTTTCAGACATGCCCTCCATATCCAGGTTAATACCCCGGCCATGGTCCAGGCCCATTGCCTCCTGCATGTTTTCAGCCCTGGCATAACCATCCGGCACCTCAAAAAGGCTGTCCGGCTGATTGCCGGTTTTAATGCTGGCAAGCCTGGTCACCACCCTGCCCATTGGTTCAGGAAGAGTGGTCTCTGTTTTCAATGAATAATCCAGTTCCCTGGCATACCAGATTTTCAGGTAAGCAGACTGTTCACCGCTTTTAAAGGGCCCGCCCCATTGTACATTTCCTTCATGAATTTCACATGCAAAGCCTTCAAGGGATTCCTGGCCGGTTTTCTGCAGTCCATTTTCTGCCATAAACCTGTCAAAATTCCTGATACCTGCCAGGGGATTGGCTTTGGCCGGCTGCTGAACATCTTCCTGAACATATTTTTTGGTCTTCTCAAAAACATAAAACACATCCTGGCTGTTCATGATGGTCAGCATATTATCCATCTCAGTCCTGACCCTGTGGGGATCCTGGAAATAAATCCGGCCTGACCGGGTGCTCATGGCTGTCTCAATAAGCATATCAGCGGAAAATCCGGCCCAGGCTGCTGAAGAAAAGAAAACAAAGGTCAGGGCACTTAAGAAAAACCTTTTCATCATCTCATCTCCTGTGTAAAAAACTGAGGGATATTGTTCAAAAAACCCGGTTTGGATTGGACAGCTCATGTTTAAACAAAACCAGGCTTGAGCCGATTAAGCCCAGCTGCCGGGCTGTGTTCATGCCCGCTCAAGCCTGATTCATCTACACCCCGAGCCTGGCCACATAAGCAGCCATGTCAGCAAGGCGGCAGGAATAGCCCCATTCATTGTCATACCAGGCCATCATCTTGGCAGTCTTGCCAGAACCGCCCATAATCATGGTGAATTCCTCGTCTATAATGCAGGAATTGGAATCTGCAATAAAGTCAGAAGAAACCAGGGGTTCCCTGGTATAGGCCAGTATTCCCTCCAGGCTGCCTTGGGCTGCGTTCTGGAAGGCCTGTCTGTACTCCTCCGTGGAAACCTCTTTATTCAGAATAAGGGTACAGTCCACAACCGAAACAGTAGGAGTGGGCACCCTCAGGGAAAAACCGTCAATCCTGCCTTCAAGCTCAGGAATAACCAGAGCCAGGGCCCGGGCAGCCCCGGTGGAGGTGGGAATGATATTGGATGCTGCCGCCCTGGCCCGGCGCATATCTTTGTGGGGCAGATCAAGGATGCGCTGATCATTGGTGTAGGAATGGACAGTGGTCATGGTGCCGTGATCAATTCCAAAACTTTCATGCACTACCCTGGCTGCCGGAGCCAGACAGTTGGTGGTACAGGAAGCATTGGAAATAACATGGTGTTCTTCCGGGCGATAATCTTTCTCATTAACTCCCAGAACAACGGTAATGTCTTCTTCCTTGGCCGGGGCTGAGATGATCACCTTGGATGCCCCGGCCTGGATATGCTTCCTTGCTGCCGGGCCGGTGCGGGATATGCCCGTGGATTCCAGAACTATGTCCACTCCTGTGTCTTTCCACGGAATCTGGGAAGGGTCGCGCTCGGCAAAGCTGGAAATTTCCCAGTCTTCCACAAGGATCTTGTCCCCTTTCAGCACAACCTTGTGGGGAAATCGTCTGTAGTTGGTGTCATACTTTAGAAGATGGGCATTGGTCTTAATGTCAAAAAGGTCATTAATGGCTGCCACCTCCAGAAGATCTTTGTGATGATCCAGGATCGCCTTGAGCACCTGCCTGCCCACTCTTCCGAAACCGTTTATTCCGACTCTGATTTTTTCCATAATATTTCTCCTCAGGAAGTGTTTAGCAGTTGACAGAAATCATGGCCGGATACGGATCATGGGTGATTCCAGACTCAAAATCCGGCTCTGAATGCAGATCATTAAAGATTGGGCAGCCCTCTAATCCTCGAACAGCCTGTATTCAAAAGCTTCCTGTAATTCATGATCCAGTTTGAGCTTATGATGCAGGCGGGCGTTTTCAATGGCAATGGCGCTCAAATTGGCAATAATGGTCATAAATTCAATTTCAGATGCAGAAAACTCCCTGCAGGTATCAGAATAGCCCCTGAGCACTCCAATGGACCTGTCCTCAACCCTTAAAGGAACCACCACCACAGAAGCGATCCCTTCCTCTCTGGCTTTTTCCGGATACTGAAACCTTGCATCAGTGCAGGCATCCTGGATGGTAACATTTTCTCCGGACAGAGCTTCCCGGTCCAGGCCGCTCTTGTCAGCATCAACCGCTCCCTTCCTGATGTATCCTTTACTCAGACCATATGACGAACCCAGCAGAAGCCGTTTGCCGTCCTTATCCAAAAGTCTGATGGATGCTGCTTTAAGATCCATGGCCCTGGTCACCTGGCGGGCAATGACTTCCAGCACCCTGGACGGATCAAGACTGGAATTGATAACCTTGGCTACCTCATAAAGGGAATGATAATAATCTGTTTCTCTGCCGCTCATCTCTGCACCTCCATATTGTGCGGTTTCATCCACTGATTCTCTTATGGAACAGGTCTTTAAATTGCTCCTGCATACGTCCGGAAACAATATTTTTTGTAACAGTTCAGCCCTTTTTAAGGGCGCAGGGGACAGGCACCCCGTCACCCACT
>CAZHCY010000088.1:0-8703 GCA_964531185.1 uncultured Desulfovibrionales bacterium
CATAATGGCCGGGCATCAGGTCAAAAGTTTCTGCGCTCCGCCAACAGTTTACAGGTTTCTGATCAGAGAAGATCTGCAAAGCTATGATCTTTCAGCCCTTAAACACTGCACCACTGCCGGCGAACTTTTAAATGAGAGCGTGTTCCATGACTGGAAAAAGGCTGTGGGGCTGCCCATTTATGAAGGCTACGGACAGACTGAAACCACACTTCAGATAGCTACATTTAATTTTATGGATCCCAAACCCGGGTCCATAGGCAGGCCTGTGCCTGGATGGGAAATTGCCCTGCTTGGAGAAGACGGCCGGCCTGTCCCGCCTGGTGATGAAGGGGAGATTTGTGTGAAAATCGATGATTCCCGGCCTGTGGGGTTATTCACCGGCTATCTGAGGGAGCCTGAAAAAACCGGTTCTGTAATGTATGACGGCTGGTATCATACCGGGGACAAGGCCTGGATGGACGAGGATGGATATTACTGGTTCCTGGGCCGGGTGGATGATTTGATCAAGAGTTCCGGATACCGCATCGGCCCTTTTGAAGTGGAAAGCGCCCTGCTGACTCATCCGGCTGTGGTGGAGGCGGCTGTGACTGCCATGCCTGACCATGTCCGGGGCCAGGTTGTCAAAGCCACAGTGGTTTCTGCCCGGGGTTATGAGCCAGGCCCGGATCTGGCGGCAGAGCTGCAGGCCCATGTCAAAAAAGTAACAGCTCCTTATAAATATCCCAGAGTGGTTGAATTTGTCAGGGAGCTGCCCAAAACCATCAGCGGCAAGATCAAAAGGGCGGAAATCAGGAACAAAGATTACAGCACCTGATGCATCAGTCCGGGCTGCAGAGGGCCGGCTTCAGGAATGGACACTTAAGCCGGTCCTCTGCCTGAGTTATCTATGCCCGGTAAACATCCAGGAAAAATCAGATTTTGGACTGGAGAAAGTCCCGGCCTGCCAAAAGACGAAGATGCCCGGTTTGCCTTTTTACCTTTTTGATGCCCGGGCAGGTGCCCGGCATTTTTTTTAAAGTACTTGAGAGTTAAAAGTTAAAGGTTAAAAGTTAAAGGTAAAGATAAAGAAATCAGGCTGTTGAAGCTGATAATGATGCGGACATTCAGGATTCCGGAAATTGTCTGTAAATACAAGACGTTGATAGAGAATTTTTGACTGTCAAGTTAAAGTAAAAATCCACAGCAAAAACAAATGCCCGGCAAGGCCAGCCCCCAGGCTGCTTTCCAGGTCCATGGCTGGTGGCTTCCTGCTACTGTCCAATGATTTTGATGAGCACTCTTTTTTTTCTGCGTCCGTCAAACTCGCCGTAAAAGATCCGCTCCCAGGTCCCCAGGTCAAGCCGGCCCTGGGTTATGGCCACCACCACTTCCCGGCCCATGACCTGCCTTTTCATATGCGCGTCGGCATTGTCCTCGGCCACATTGTGTCTGTACCCGGAAACAGGCTGGTGAGGGGCCAGTTTTTCCAGCCAGATTTTATAGTCATGATGCAGTCCGGACTCATCGTCATTGATGAATACACTGGCAGTAATATGCATGGCATTGACCAGCACGAGTCCTTCCTGAACCCCGCTTTCATCCACTGCCTGCTGCACCTTCCGGGTGATGTGCACAAAATCCATTCTGGCCGGCACGTTCATCCAGAGTTCTTTGCGAAAACTTTTCATGGTCTGATCTCCTTATGTTGTTTACATTGGGTGATAAAACTCTTATATTTGCAGAATAAAAATTATCCAAGGATGTTAATTTACAGAAGATTTTTTCCAGGCGTAACAGACCTTAGCCCTTTTTAAGCAAAGCAAGGCACCCCAGGGCTTGTTTTCTGGTTGATGTAAACACAGATTTAAAAAAACAAGCGCCGGGAGAGCCGGTCCCCCTGCCACATTCAAAAGGCCAAGCTGTTACCATCAGATTTGAATCGAGGTTAGCAAGTCTGATGCTCATTTCAAGAAAAATAATCAGGAGAAGTCATGTTTGGAAAAAGCATTAACCTGTTTAAGGTATTTGGTTTTCAGATCAGCGTGGATCTGAGCTGGCTGATTATAGCTGTACTGGTCACCTGGTCTCTGGCAGTAGGATTTTTTCCTCACTATCTGGAAGGACTCAAGGCCTCAGACTACTGGATTCTGGCCGTATTCGGAGCTCTGGGGCTGTTTTTCTCCATTATTTTTCATGAATTCTGGCATTCCCTGGTGGCCAGGAAACTGGGCGTGCCCATCAGCGGTATCACCCTGTTCGTTTTCGGGGGAGTGGCCCAGATGGATGATGAGCCCACAACACCCAAAAGCGAATTCTGGATAGCTGTGGCCGGGCCCCTGGCCAGTCTTTTTCTGGCCCTGGTCTTTTATCTGCTGTTCAGCCTGTTTCAGGGCATGGATATGACCCGGGGAGTAACCGGGGTTTTGATGTATCTTGCTTTGATCAATTTTATTCTGGCCCTGTTTAATCTGATCCCGGCCTTTCCCATGGACGGGGGAAGGATTTTAAGGGCGATTCTGTGGCATACCAGAAAGGATCTGCGCCAGGCCACCCAGACCGCAGCCAATATGGGCTCTGTTTTTGGTTATGTGCTCATGGGGCTTGGGCTCTTAAACCTGCTTACCGGTAATGCTGTGGGCGGATTATGGTACTTTATCATTGGTATTTTCATCAGGTTTGTGGCCAGAAGTTCCTATCAGCAGCTCATGGTCAAGCAGGCGCTTCATGGTGAAAAAGTGGCCGGACTCATGAACAGACCGGTCTATGTGCCGGGGGATATAAGTCTGCAGGAACTTGTGGAGGATTATATCTACAGGTATCATTTTAAAATGTTTCCGGTTCAGGAAAACGGGGAATTGTCCGGCTGCATCACCACCAGACAGGTGGGGGAGATTGAGCGGGAAAACTGGCCTGACATTTTGGTCAGGGAAGCGGCCAGGCAGTGCTCCACTGAAAATACGGTCCGGCCGGACGAGGATGTTATTAAAGTTCTGGGCAGAATGAACAAAACCGGCCAGAGCAGGATGATGGTGGTGGAAAACGGCGAACTGAAGGGAATAATTTCTTTAAAAGATATCATGGCTTACCTTTCATCCAGGATGGAGCTGGAAGGGGATTCCAGTTTTTCTGACTGACCAGAGGATTTTTAACCTGAATCCGGATCCGGGCCTTTTGGAACCAGAGCTGGGTTTTGCCTGGACAGCATCCAAACTTTTGGCAAAAGTTTACCCCTTTTTAAGGAAGGCAAGATACCCCAGCGCTCTTTTATTGGTTGACGTAAGCCTCCCGCCCGGCGCACCCGGGGGGAGCATTAGTGCGTTTTTGACAGCCAGGCTGGGGACAGTCCCCAAGCCAGGGAGAGTTCCCGTGCCACACACCAGTGGCTGAACTGTTACAACTTCTGAATGCTTACAGTCAATTCACTTATCTGTGCCGGCCCTGGTCCATTGCAGAACAGGACGGCCCATTTCAGATGCCAGGCTGGACACAACCACATATTCAGGCGATTCCGGCATCCTGGTTTTTCTTTTAACCAGAATATAATCCATTTCCCCGTGGTTTTCCAGGCGGCCTGACTGCTGCAGGGACCAGATCAGGGCATCGTTTTCAGCAGCGTAGATGTTTACAGTGAGCCCTATGGAAGTGGTCCCCTGAGTGCCGCCGTTCAGGTAATGATTCACATGACCAAGAACATACAGGTCAGCCTCTCTGCTTCTGGCCAGATGTCCAGCCTTTTTTCGGCCCGGCCACTCCAGCATGTCGTGATAAGGCATGCTGGAAAAAACTTCTTTATTAAGCCAGTTTCTCCAGAATATGTGTCCCACCCTTCTTCCAGTGTCAAAGCTGCCGCCTTTTTCCGGCTCCAGATAAAAAGGAAAGAATAATACCTTCAGCTGGTGGGGGGCATGAGTTACAGGCCGAACAAAGGTTTCCGGATCTGATGCGGCCATGGCCGGACTTCTGTACAGGATGATTTCATCCAGCCTTGCTTCGGTACTGTTGTCAGGGCCGGATTTTATGGATGAACATGCGCAAAGAAGTGTAAGGCCAAGCAGCAGAAAGATAAGAACAGAATATTTAACCGGCATTGTTAAACCTTTCAGGACAAAGTGTTGATGGTTGCTGGCAGACGTTTTTGAACAATTTTTCAAACATGCAGCATATTGTATGCCAGTTTCCAAATATCTGCTGTCCAGGCACGTCTTCCTGGCAGTTGGAAGTAGCTGCTGGTGGTACTAAACTTTATAAATATCATAATCTTGTCCGTAACCATTCAGGGGGGCGAAAACCGGCATGGGGACAGCCCATGCCTTTATGTCAAGAAATTGAACTGATTCAGGATTCTCAATGCAGGTATGTTTGATAATTATGATGATTCAGGAGAAGATATTATAAAAAGTTCTGGCAACAGTCTTAGCCATTTGAACGCGGCAGGGGGACTGGTTTTCCCCAGGGCCTGTTTTTCCAAGTCTGTGCTTACATCAACCAGAAAACAAGCGCTGGGGTGGCCTGCTTTCCTTAAAAAGGGCTAAACTGTTACAGGTTTTGAAAATCAGCTGGTTATACATTTATGGGCAGCTGCCCTGCCAGCGGTCCAGCCTGTGGAAAAGGCGGCCTGCAGGTTGTAGCCTCCGGTATCTGCATCAATATCCAGGATTTCCCCTGCAAAATAGAGCCCCTGGACCAGTCTGGATTCCATGGCTCTGGGGTTAACCTCTGAAAGATTTATCCCGCCGGCGGTGATTATGGCTTCGTTAAAGGAGCGACAGCCTGAGATGGTCATTTTCAGTTCTTTGCACCACAGGCGCAGAGCTTTCTGCTGGGCTTTTGTAATCTCACAGCCTCTGGTGTCCGGAGCAATACGGCTGTATTCCAGAAAGACAGGGATCATTTTCAGGGGCAGAAAATTTTTAAGAATATTTGCGATTTTTTTGCGGCCCTGGCTGTGCATTTCCCGGGCGATCCTGTTTTTCAGAAGATTATGGCTGACAGCCGGCTTAAGGTCTATGATCAGTTCCACCTGCTGGTTTGCATTCAGGGCCTTGACCGCTGCTTTGCTCATGGTCAGGATAATCGGCCCTGAAACCCCGAAATGAGTGAAAATCATTTCACCAAACTGTTCATCCTGTTTGCGGCCCTGAACATGAACAGCAGCCTGGACATTTCTGAGGGTCAGGCCCTGCATGAGCTTAGCCCTGGAGTCCTCTGACTCAAGGGGCACAAGGCCCGGCAGAATGGGGGTCAGGCTGTGGCCTGCTGACTGTGCCAGTTTGTAGCCGTCACCTGTGGATCCGGTGGCTGGATAAGAGGCGCCTCCTGTGGCTACAATTATTTTTCCGCAGGCATAGAACTTCTGTCCTGCCGGGCCAGGTCCGCCGGCCGGGGCTTCCTGCACCCTGACTCCCTGGACAACCCGGTCTTCAATAACCAGGTCTTTAACCCGGCAGCATGTCCTGATGAGCACCTTGTTCTTTGCGGCTGCATTCAGCAGGCAGCGGACTACGGTTTCTGCTTTCTGGGTGGCTGGAAATATCCTGCCGCCCCTTTCTTCCACTGTTTCCACATTATGCCGGGCCAGAAAGTCCAGGAGGTCCTGATTGCTGAATTTTTCCAGGGCGAAACGAATAAATTTTTCTCCTGAAGCAAAGGATTTTAAAAAAATTTTCATATCTGCGCTGTTGGTAAGGTTGCAGCGGCCTTTGCCGGTGATGCCCAGTTTTCTGGCCGGACGGGGCATTTTTTCCAGAACAATAACCTTCTGCCCCATGGAAGATGCGGCTATGGCAGCCATGAGCCCGGCCGGTCCGCCGCCGATGACCAGGATGTCTGCGGAGAGATTTTTGGGTTGAGACATGGTGAACAAGGGGTTTTATGTAAATGAAAAGCAGTTTGACAGTTCAGAGCCGACCTGGATTATGGGCCGGCATGTTTCAGGACGCAGAATAGTATTTCCAAAGCAGACTGGAAAAGTATCCGATAAAAAGAGGGAATACAAGGCTGGCTCCCAGTCTGCACAGGGTGAATTTCCAGCCCATGATGGGAGCTTCATAGACCAGGACTCTGTGGATGCCCATGAGGGCCCAGGAGCTTAAAAAGGAAACCAGTGGTCCGATGCCGGCCCCGGCTTTGAGGATAACCGCCATTATGGGAAAAAGCACAAAAGGACCTCCAGGCATAACCGCCCCGGCCAGGGCGCCTATAAACAGACCTTTGAATCCTGAATCCTGTCCCAGCATCTGGGCCATGTATTCCCTGGGAATAATTTTTTCCATCATACCGGCCAGGATAAAGGCGACAATTAATATGGGCATGAGTCTGAGCAGCATTTCCAGGCCCTGGTATAGGCCTTCCTGGGCCAGTTGAAGGTCCTTTTTCATGGCGATAAAGGTTGTCACCAGGCATAACGTAAGTATAAATATGAATGTTGCTTTCATTAATTACATCCTTCGTAACAGTTTAGGCCTTTTTAAGGGCGCAGGGGACAGGCACCCAGCGTTTGTTTTTTGGTTGATGTTAGAAACAGGGTTAGAAAAAACAAGCGCTGGGAGAGCCAGTCCCCTGCCTTATGCAAATGGCTAAACTGTTACCAATTAATTACATCCTTCAAGGATAGTCAGGGAAAATAAATTTACCAGCAGGAGGATTCAGAAAGAATGAATTTACAGGAGAAAGTCAGTATTAGCCGGGGAATTCTGGAAAAGGTCCTGAATATTTCCAGGCCGGACCAGGTTTTTGTGGCCTGGACAGGGGGCAAGGATTCAACCGTTGCCCTTTATCTCTGGTCCTGGTTTTTAGAGGAAAAAAATTTTACTGGCAAGCCTGGGAGCGTAACCATTGATACCGGGCTGAAATTTCCAGAAGTGACAGCATTCAGGGAAAAAGTGGGACGCGACTGGGATATTGATCAGAATGTCTTCAGGCCTGATTTGGATCTGCAATCATATCCTGTGGCCCAGGACAAGGTCCGGTGCTGCCATGATCTCAAAATTATCCCCTTGAAAAAAGCAGTTGCAGAACTGGAGGTTAAATGTCTTTTGTCCGGCATCAGAAGCGATGAACATTTGAGCAGGGCTGACAGGGATATTTTTGAAACCCGCATAGACCCTGACTATCAGCAGGTCAATCCTTTGCTCCACTGGACTGAAATGGATATCTGGTCTTTCACCATTCAGCACAATCTTCCCCATTGCGAGCTTTACACCAGAGGATACACTTCTCTTGGATGTAAGCCGTGTACTGTCCGGACAACAGGTGCCGGGGAACGCTCAGGCAGGGTCCGGGAAAAAGAGGACAGCCTGGGTATGTTGCGCTCTCTGGGATATTTCTGAGGGATGTATTACTGGTTTGGAAATGATACAGAATCAGGTTTGTTTTTTACATAAAAACAGGGTAACAGCTTAGCGATTTGCATGCGGCACGGCTTCCCGCCCACAGGCATACAGCCCCGGGGGGACTGGCTCTCCCAGAGCTTGTTTTTCCAGGTCTTTTTTTTCCGCAGCCAAAAAACAAGCCCCGGGGGTGCCTTGCCTTTTTTTCAAAAGGGCTAAACTGTTACAAAAAAGGTTTATCCACCCAGAGGACAGTCCTGAAGCCAGGGACAGTCCATGTGCCTGACCTGAATTTTCTAATTTATCTCGAAATTTACAAACAGGCAAGGCTCCCTTTCTGAGCAGCTCTTTAAAATCTTTGATCAGGAGTCTGGAAAATACTTCTTGATTTTTTTGCGCAGCCCTTCTCTGCTTATGCCCAGGATCCTGGCGGCCTGGGATTTGTTCCACCCGGCAGCTTCCAAGGCCTTGGCAATGATTGCTTTTTCTTGCTCAGCCATGTTCAGGGTCTGCGAATCCTTTTCTTCTGAAAAAAACTCTTTATGCTCACCAGCTTCACTGGACAGAAGATCCTCAGCAGAGGGCAATCCCCCCCAGCTGCCTTGTTGGGTTAAAATCTGCGGGGAAAGGTCTTCCAGACGAATATCCTTTGAATAAGACAATGCCACCAGCCTCTCCATTTCATTTTCAAGCTCCCGGAAGTTTCCAGGCCAGGAATAGTTTTTCAGGGCTTTGATTATCTGCTGGTTCATTTTCATGCGCGGACGGTTCATGGCCCTGGCGTGGATTTCCAGAAACCGCCCGGCCAGAAGGGGAATATCATCTTTTCTGTCCCTGAGGGGAGGCAGGTTCAGCCGGACCACATTGAGCCTGAAAAACAAATCGCTTCTAAAAGTTTTATTTCTGATTTCTTCTTCCAGATCCTTGTTGGTGGCTGCCACAAAACGGATGTCCACCTGGATGGGATGATTGCCCCCGATCCTGGTGAACTCCTTTTCTTCCAGAAGACGCAGTATTTTGGCCTGGGCAGCCAAAGGCATGTCTCCGATTTCATCCAGAAGCAGAGTGCCTTTTGAAGCCTGCTCTACAATTCCCTTGCGTTTGGAAACACCTGTGGCTACCCCTTTTTCAATTCCAAACAGTTCGCTTTCCATGAGGTGTTCCGGGATGGCCGAGCAGTTGACCGCCTTGAAAGGCCCGGCCCGGCGGCTGGAGTTGTAATGCAGGGCCTTGGCGATAAGTTCCTTGCCTGTTCCGGTTTCACCCGTAATCAGAACATTGACGGATGTGTCTGCAATCCGCTACAGCTGCACCCGAACAGCCTTCAACTCAGGCTTGTTGGCGATAATGGATTTGGAAGTAAATTTTTCCCTGAGGCCTTATTTTACATTTGTTT
>CAZHCY010000089.1:0-8702 GCA_964531185.1 uncultured Desulfovibrionales bacterium
CCGGCAGGGCGCCAGCAGTGGCCACAGGGGTCAAGAGAAGCCGGCCGGATAAATTCGTATTTACCTACCAGGGGGACGGTGATCTGGCATCCATAGGCATGGCTGAGATAATGCATGCTGCCAACAGAGGGGAAAAAATATCTGTGGTGTTTGTGAACAACACTGTATACGGCATGACCGGCGGGCAGATGGCCCCGACCACCATGGTGGGCCAGAAAACCACCACCTGTCCTGGAGGCAGATGCGCAGACCGGGAAGGAACCCCCTTCAGAATGGCTGAGATTATCGGCGGACTGGGGGGAGTTGCCTATTCCGCCAGAGTTGCTGTAAATAATATCAAGAATTTCAAAAAAGCGGAAAAGGCCCTGGCCAAAGCCTTTGAGGCTCAGACATCCGGGCGGGGTTTTGGCTTTGTGGAAGTTCTGGCCTCCTGTCCCACCAACTGGAAAATGACTTCCCCGGCTGCCAACGAAAGGCTGGAGAAGGAGATGATTCCATATTTCCCCCTTGGTGTGTTTAAAGATGTAGAAGGAGAATCATAATGGGAGTATACAATGACGCCATAATAGCAGGTTTTGGTGGTCAGGGGGTCATGCTCATCGGCAACCTGCTGGCATACTCTGCCATGGAAAGCGGGCTCAATGTTACTTATATCCCTGTTTACGGCCCGGAAATGCGCGGCGGAACAGCCAATTGCACAGTGGTGATTTCAGAAGAGGATATCGGCTCCCCCATCATAAAGAATCCACTCAGTCTCATAGCCATGAACCGGCCGTCTCTGGACAAGTTTCAGCCCATGGTCCAGGATCAGGGCATTGTCATTGTCAATTCCTCGTTGATTGACAAGGAACTGGCTGATACTGACCGGCTGCAGATTTTTCATGTGCCGGCCAATGATATTGCGGATAAGGTGGGGAACACCAGGATGGCCAATATGGTGGCTCTGGGGGCTTATGTCCAGGCCATCAAGATAATCTCCATGGAAGCGGTCCGGAAAAGTCTGGATAAGGTTATCTCGGCCCATTACAGTCATTTGATCCCCAAGAACGCTGAAGCACTGTCTGCCGGAGCTGAAGCTGTGGCCTGAAATCCTGTCCAGCTTTGATGTCAGGTTTTTTTCAGACTATTGCATTGCCAAGGCCCGGTTCCTCTGAATGGAGCCGGGCTTTGTGCTGTATTCAGCATGCCGGGTTTATCAGGATTTCGCTGGGAAACCTTTGTATTCAAGGGAAGTCAAAGGACAGGAATCAGCTTAAGGAATAATGCCTGACCAGCCCGGCTCAGGACTGAATTATTCCTGTCTGGGCACCTGGCAGGCAGGCACTCTAACATCAGCAAGATTTAAGCTGGAGGCATGACAGGCATGATGGAGCATTGCCAGGCCTATGGCGTCCTGGGTTTTCCTCTGGGTCATTCATTGAGTCCGTATCTGCACAATATGGCCTTCAGAAAACTGGGCATACCCGGATGTTATTTCAAATGGGAGATAGCTCCCGGAGATCTGGAGCAGTTCATGAGCTCATTTCGGCTGCTGTCTTTGTCCGGATTGAGCGTGACCATTCCCCATAAGGAAAGTATCATGGACATGCTCGACCAGGTCAGTTTCGAGGCCGGGGAGATAGGTGCGGTTAATACAGTATATCGCCACAAAGACCTGGTTGTGGGGACCAACACAGATTACGCCGGTTTTCTGGGCCCCATTCAGTCCCTGGATTTAAGCTCCGCCCTTGTGCTGGGCGCTGGGGGAGCTTCAAGGGCGGTGATTTACGGCCTGAAGAAAATGGGCTGCTCCAAAATCATAATCAGCAACAGGACTGAGATGAAAGCCTGGAAAATGGCTGAAGAATTTGGAATTGAGCATGCCCCCTGGAGCAGAAAAGGCCAGTGCCGGGCTGATCTGCTGGTGAATACCACTCCCCTGGGCACAGCTGGAGCCGGAGGGCCGCAGAACCCCTGGGACCAGGATGAACTGCCCTTTCAAGTGGTTTATGACCTGGTATATAATCCTCTGGAAACACCTCTGCTTAAAGCTGCCCGTCAGAACAGGCTCACAACAGTGTCCGGACTGGGCATGTTTGTGCACCAGGCCCTGGAGCAGTTCAGAATCTGGACTGGTCAGTCCTTTGACCCCAATTGGGCTGAAGATCTGCTTGGCAGCAGACTGACCGGACAATAAAGCCGGAAGGACCTTTTGTATTTAAGGCAGGCCAGGCCTTTGTTCAAAAAACATTCACCAGTCTTTTCAGCTCGCTATCCATGATCCTGCAGGGCAAGCCTTCCTGCCATCTGACTCAGGATGACGGCCCCGGCCTGAGCCACATTCAGGGACTGAAACCCTCCGGGCATGGGAATATGGATTTTTTCATGGCATCTTTTTAAAACATTAGGCCTGATTCCCTTTTCCTCTCCCCCCAGCACCAGCACACAGGGAAAACTGAAGTCACATTTGAAGACATCAGATCCCCGGTCCAGGGCAGCTCCGTAAATCCAGAATCCAGAGTCCATTGCCTGGTCAAGAGTCCTGGCCAGATTGGTGACCCGGGCCAGGCTTATCCGGGTCAAAGCTCCGGCTGAAGACTTTATTGCTCCTGCTCCAGGCAGAGCGCTTCTGTCCTTTGGAATAATGATCCCCATGGCATCCAGAGCTGCTGCTGTTCTGGCCAGGGTTCCCAGATTGCCCGGGTCCTGGACCTGGTCAAGGCCCAGAACCACAGGAAGAGATGCAAGGCGGGACCTGGCAAAAATGGTTTCCGGATCAACGGTCTGCACAGACTTGAGTCTGGCTGCAACGCCCTGATGATTACTGAACATTCTGTTTAATTCTTCAATGGATGCCAGCCTGTACCTGATATTATTCTCCCGGCACAGCTGAATTATCCTGCCCAGTTCTGCAGATGGATTTCTTTTGATTAAAACTGAATCAATCCGTTCTGGAGAAAAGCGCAGGTGTTCCTGAACAGGTTTTCGGCCTGCGAGCCAGTCAATTTGCATAATCTGACTTTTTTATCAGCTCTGCGGTCCAATGTAAATCTTGCCGGGCAACTGTTCTGAGAGCCTGTCCGGCCCGGGGAAGGCCCAGGGACTGATGCCTGTTCAGGCCAGGCAAGGAATCAGCCTGAGAAAATATCTGTTGCATTGCAGCTAACAATTTAATAATCAGTCAGGTTAGTCTGCTGCAGCTGTTTTTCAGGTATTCATTACAGGTTCTGAGTCAAAGCTTGAGATTGAAAAATTTGCAACAGTTCAGCCCTTTTTATGGAAAGCAAGGCATACCAGTGCTTGTTTTTTGGGTTGACGCAAGAAACAGGCTCAGAAAAAACAAGCGCTGGGAGAGCCAGCCCCCCTGCTTTCCTTGAAAAAGGCTGAACTGTTACACTTGGGATTTTTTCGCAGTCCTGCATCATTTTGAATTGAATAAGGAGTTTACTCATATGCATGGTAAGTATCTGTTGATTCTGGCCGGGCTGTTTCTGCTGTCAGCCTGCGCTGCTTCAGCCCCTGATAAAATGGTGCGCGTGAATTATCCGGAAATACTTGAACAAGAGAAAGCTGCAGATGAGGATTTTTATCCCGAAGAGGTGCCTGACAAAGTTCAGGAGACAGCAGATATCAAACTGAGCCCTGAGCAGCTGGAAGAACTGAAGACAGAGAAGCTGACTGAAGCCGAGGAAAAGGCCCTGGAGGCAGAGGTTGGCTTTGATTTTTTTCTGGATGCCGAAGAAACCCAGGCCATGGAAAATTATTTCAAGATGTTCACTCACACCAGAAGGGACATCTTTGAAGCCTGGCTGGCCAGATCAGAACAGTTTCTGCCCTATATCAGGGAAGTTTTTGAAGATAGAGGGCTGCCAAAGGATCTTATCTATCTGCCCTTTGCGGAGAGCGGATTCAATGCCTGGGCCTATTCCAGGGCAGGGGCGGCCGGTTTGTGGCAGTTCATGCCGGCTACTGGAAGACATTACGGCTTGAGGGTTGACTGGTGGATGGATGAAAGGCGCAACCCCTATAAAGCCAGCAAAAGTGCTGCAGATTATCTGGAAAAGCTTTATGATGATTTTAATGACTGGTACCTGGCCCTGGCTGCTTATAATGCCGGGGAGGGCAGGGTGGCCAGAGCCCTGAAACGCAGCGGGCATGACAACTATTTTGATCTGATTCAGGGACCCTATCTGGCTCGGGAAACCAGAAACTATGTGCCCAAATTTCTGGCCATCCTCAAAATTATGCATAACCTGGAAGACCTGGGGTTTGACTCTTTGGACTGGAACCGAGCTCCGGACATAAGGATGGTGAAAATCAAACCAGGTACAGACCTGATGGCCCTGAGCAGGGCCTGCAGCATGACCTGGAAGGAATTCAGGAGAATGAATCCGGCTTTTAGAAGACAGGTGGCTCCACCGGATTCCAGTGTGTTTGCCGTGGTGGCCAAGGACCAGTATCAGGCTGCCCTTGATTTCATGGACAGTCCGGATGCTGCCCCTTACGCAGGCTATCAGCGGTACAGAGTCAGCAGCGGAGACTCATGGTGGAGAATAGCCCACAGGTTCGGAGTACCGGTGAATGTTCTCAAATCAGTGAACAAAACCAGCTCCAATCTGCTCAGGATTGGACAGCACGTCATAATCCCGGCCGGCGACTCTGCCATTGCTTCAAGCGCCACTGTTCAGGACTATGCCAGGAAAAGAGGTACATATACTGTTCAAAGAGGGGATACTTTATCTGAAATTTCCAAGACCTTCAGGGTTAAACTGAGTACCCTTATGGCTTCCAACGGTATCAGCAATCCCACGGCCCTTAAGGCAGGACACAAGCTGTACATTCCCGGACCCATCCAGGCCAATGAGCAGGGTGCGGCCAGAGAAGTACATTATCAGGTCAGAAGCGGAGATACTCTGTGGGATATTGCCAGAAGATTCGGTGTGTGCACCACGGAGCTTCAAGAATGGAACAATATGTCCGGAAGCCGTATCAGACCGGGCGACAGACTGAGAGTCTATGTTCCCTGAAAAGCTTTTCCGTAACAGTTTACCCCTTTTTTTTTGGAAAGCAAGGTGCCCCAGCGCTTTTTTTTGGGGTTGACGCAAGAAACAGGCTCAGGAAAAAAAAGCGCCGGGAGAGCCAGTCCCCCTCCGGGCAGGAAGCCGTGCCGCATGCCATTGACTAAACTGTCACGATTTTCCAGATAACGGGGCAAGAAAATAGACAGGGCAGAAGCAGGCCGGCCATGCTTCAGCCGCAGGCAGGCCGTCTTTATAGCCAAGCTGTCTGTTTTATTACAGTTCCCATACTCCTGCTGCTAACGATAGGCCCTTGAGCCTGCATACCCCTGGCTCATCAGGCTTTGCCTTTGTACAGCAGGAACTTAACCGGATATTCAGGAGATGATGCCCGGTATTGCTGGCCGGCATGCCTGCCGGTCCGGTGTCTGTGCTGGGTGAAGCTGAACAGGACATGTAAACCCGGCAGTTAAAGCCGGTCAGATTTGAGAGATTAGAGCCAGGAGAACCAGTCCTTCCATGAGCCCTGTTCCCTGTCCTGCTTTTGCTTGGCCTTGGCCTGCTGGTACCTGAAATAGCTGGTTCTGGAACGTTTTGCGGCGTATTCCTGGATTTCCGGCAGGTCCTGGAAGTTTTGGATTATGTATTCATATCGTTTCCAGGCTGCCCCGTATCTTTTGCTCTTCCAGTAAAAATCAGCCACAAAGAGTTCATGTTCAGCCTGTTTCTTGCGTGCCTGGTGAATATAATATTCAGAATATTCAGCATAGGGAGTATCAGGGTAGGATTCAATAACCCTGTTAAAGTATTCAACGGCCTCCAGCATGTTTGTCTGGGGACGGTCCACTGTTTTGAACATGCTGTAATTGGCCAGACCTGTCCTGAACAGGGCATACGGTACAAGTTCATGTCTGGGATTCATTTCAATGAACTCCAGGTATGAATTGACGGCCCCTTCATAATTCAGGGCCTTGAAATAGGCGTCTCCCAGAGCCACTTCAGCAACAGGAGTGTGTGTGCTGAAGGGATATTTGTCCTTGAGGTCGGTGAAATATTTGATGGCCTGCCTGTAACGGCTTTCTTCCATGGCTGATGAGCCGGCCTGGGCCAGTTCCCATGGACTGTCCTCCAGGGGTTTGGGCCCGCGGTCTAACAGGGTGCAGGCTGAAAGCCCGGCAAGGATCAGGGTCCAGATAAAGAGGGTCAGGATTTTGTTCATGAAAGGCTGCTTATGTTTATGAACCGGGTAAGGATACAGGCTTTATGTGTTCTGTTCCAGATAAATATGAGCATTGTGGGCTGCAGTGGCTCCGTCTCCCACTGCTGAGGAAACCTGGCGGCAGAGTTTGGATCTGATGTCTCCGGCCGCGAAAACGCCCGGCACGCTGGTGGCCATTTCAGTGTCAGTTATGATGAAGCCCTGGGGATCTGTGTCAATGTCCGGAGGAATGAAGCTGGCTGCGGGATCCAGCCCCACAAATACAAATGCTCCCTCCACTTCCAGGACGGATTCTCTGCTGGTCTGCAGGTTTTTCAGCCTGATGCCGGTCAGGCTGTCCTGACCCTGAAATTCCCGGGCCACAGTATGGTAAAGAATCTCGATTTTGGGATGGCTTATCACCTTTTCCTGGTAGTATTGGGCACCCCGGAATCTGTCTCGGCGATGAATGAGATAAACTTTGCTTGCCAGTTTGGCAAGATAAAGGGATTCCTCCAGGGCCGTATCTCCTCCGCCGATGCAGGCCACCTCGCGGCCGCGGAAGAAGTTGCCGTCGCATACAGCACAATTGGAGATGCCTCTGCCCATGAACCGTTCTTCACCCGGAATGCCCAGCCTTTTCCAGGTTGAACCCGAGCAGACTATCACAGTCCTGGCCTGGACCTGCTGATTTTCCAAACTGACGGTATGATAATCAGGACCTGGAGTTATCTCCTTTACTTCATCTCGAATCCTGTCGAATTCAAAGTCATCAAGGTGAGCGGTGAACTTGTCTATCAGTTCATACCCCTTTATGCTTTCAGGAAAACCAGGATAATTTTCTATATTTTCTGTAAGCAGAACCTGTCCTCCTGGAGCAAGCTTTTCGACCCAGGCAATTTTCACGCCGGACCGTAAAAGATAGAGGGCGGCTGTTATACCTGCCGGACCGCCCCCGATGATCAATGATTCGTACTCTTTCATGCCTTATAAAACCTTATCAGTGATCATCTGTTTGAGATTGGCCTTGGATACTGCTCCAGTTACCTGCTCAGCAACCTCACCGCCCTTGAACAGGATCAGAGTGGGAATGGCCCTTATGCCATATTTTCCGGGAGTATTGGGGTTTTCATCAACATTCATTTTCAAAACTTTTACCTGTCCGGTATATTCCTGAGCCAGTTCTTCTACCACAGGAGCTATGGCCCTGCAGGGTCCGCACCAGGGAGCCCAGAAGTCAACCAGCACCGGCAGGTCACATTTCAGAACTTCGGCTTCAAAGGTATTGTCTGTTACTTGATTAGCCATTGTTTTCTCCTTTCAAAAAAGTGTAGACTGTTTATGCTTTCAATATAAATAATAAGGCAATTGGAAAAACCCTGTCAACCCTTAGACAGAGGAATTAACATAAAGTTCATATCAGTTTGAGCATTTGCGGGAATCCTCTGCAAGGTTTCTGACCCTGACGGCCAGGGCAGGAAAGCTTACTCTGGCACAGGTATGGAAATTGACACCCTGGTGCCCTTTTCCGGTGCGGAATCAATCCACATTCTGCCATTGAACCCTGTGGTGACTTGATAGGCCTTGGTAAGCCCGAATCCTCCACCCATGGTTCTTTTCCCGCCGGCATTGGAAGCCCTGAACCCGAAATCAACAACCTGCTCAATCTCATCTTCTGGTATGCCCATACCTGTGTCTTCCACGGCAAACCTGAGAAAGTGGCCGTCATTTACTGCCCCAGCCAGAATTTTGCCGCCGGGCCCGGTGTATTTTCTGGCATTGGCCATGAGATCACGCATGACATCCTGAAAAACAGGGGGCATTAGAATCTGGCCCTGGTCATTGCCCTGGATGACAAGCATGATGAGATAGGCCCCGGGCTCCCACACAGCTGGATTATATGCAAAACGGTATTTGCCCTTGCTGTTTTTTTCAATGGCTTTGAATACGTCAATGAAATTTTGGCTCAGAACCTGAACGTCATGGTCCTGCCATGCTTCCGGGGCATCGTATCTGGCAAGTATTTCCAAGGCCCTGATTCTTAATATTTCCAGAATAGAGTTTATGTTCTCCATGGCTTCCACAGCGTCTGGTTCCTGCTCAAGATGGGGAGATTCATGAATGAGAGCCTGGGTTTTGCGGGAGATATAGTCAATATGGGACTCGATATCCCGGGCACAGGCCAGAATCTTTTCCGGATCAGTGAGCCCGTCTTTGATCTGGAAGCATAGATTAACACAGTCATTCATGGCTTCCGGACGTTTTGAAAGCATTTCCAGAATCTGCAGTTCACCGGAGATGATATTGATTACATTCAAGAAGCTGTGCATGTCCAGCAAGACACTTTCACCTGGAGTCAGGGAAAGGTCCTTTTTGATTTCAACCAGCATAAATCCTCCTATATTCTGTACTGAAGTATTTTGTGGCCATGGAAGCCTTTCTGTAAAAAAATTCGTAACAGTTCAGCCCTTTTTAAGGGCGCAGGGGACAGGCACCCCGTCACCCAC
>CAZHCY010000090.1:0-8672 GCA_964531185.1 uncultured Desulfovibrionales bacterium
ATGTATCCCTCCGGAATCAACAGAAAACTTCTGGCGGGCATGGCTGCAATGGGTCTGCCTGTGCTGCCTTATTTTGACATCCCGTTTCAGCATTCCCATCCTGATATTCTGGCCCGCATGGGCAGACCCTTCAAGCAAGATCCCGGGAAAGTCATCAGTCTGATCAGGGAGTTTTTTCCTGAAGCTGCCCTGCGCACCACCCTGATTGTGGGCTATCCCGGCGAAACAGCCCGGCATTTCAGACACCTGGAACAATTTGTCCAAAACGCAGGGTTTCAGCATCTGGGGGTGTTTCCCTTTTATCCAGAGGAAGGCACCCGGGCGGCCGGGTTCAGTAATCCAGTGTCTGAGAATGAGCAGCAAAAGCGACTGGACAGGATAATGTCTGTTCAAAGCAGGATCAGCGCCGGTTTGCTGGCTGAATACACAGATCAGACTCTGGACATCATGGTGGATGAGCCGCATCCGGAATGGCCCGGGCTTTACAGCGGCCGGGCCTGGTTTCAGGCCCCGGAGGTGGACGGTATGTCCTATGTGAGCGGCCCTGGTATAAAGCAGGGAGAGATTGTCCGGGCCAGGGTTCATGAAACCAGTGAATATGATCTCATCACCCTGCAGGAACAGGAATGATCCCTGCTGTCTTTGAGGAAGTTTTCAAGATATTGCCGGGCAAATTTTTAAAATACTAATTATTCTTGTTGTCAATGCCTTAGCTATCTGATACTTGAGCTTAAATTTATTTGAGTGTTAGGGGGTTTTTTTATGCAACACGAAAACGAAATGGCTGATGTGAATGAAACTGCTGAAACAGAAAATTTTGAGACAGAGATGGATTTTGAATCCGCCCTGGAAGATTATCTCAATGCTGATTTTGGCGAGGTCCAGGAAGGAGGCATAGTATCCGGGGAAGTGGTCAAGGTAGGAAAGGACCACATCCTGGTGGATGTCTGCTTCAAGTCTGAAGGGCAGATTCCTGTTTCAGAATTTACCGATAGTGACGGCAATGTTACTGTTAAAGAAGGCGACAGGATCGATGTATTTGTAACCAATAAGGATGAAAAGGAAGGAGTGATAACTCTTTCCAGGGAAAAGGCCAAGAGGGTTAAGCTTCTGGATGCCCTGGAAGATATCCTGGAAAACGAAACAACCATCAAGGGTCGGATAGTCAAGCGGATCAAGGGCGGCTACAATGTAGACCTGGACGGCCTGGAGGCCTTTCTTCCCGGTTCCCATGTAGATTTAAGGCCTGTCCCGGACATGGACGCCCTGGTGGGCCAGGAATTTGATTTCAGGATCCTCAAGATCAACCGCAGACGCAGCAATGTAATCATTTCCCGCAGGGTTCTCCTGGAAGAGGAAAGGGAATCCATGCGCGAAGAACTGCTCAATACCATTGAAGAGGGTCAGGTGGTCAAAGGCCGGGTGAAGAATGTCACAGAATACGGCGTATTCATTGACCTGGGCGGACTGGACGGTCTTCTGCACATCACAGACATGTCCTGGAAGAGAATCAGGCATCCCAAGGAAATGGTGCAGGTGGGAGATGAGCTGGAACTTAAGGTGCTTGGTTTTGATCCGGAAGAGAAAAAGGTCTCTCTGGGGCTTAAGCAGCTGGTGGCTGATCCCTGGGAAGGCATTAACGAGAAATATCCAGAGGGTGAGATTTTCACCGGAAAAGTTACCAATCTGGCAGATTATGGGGCCTTTGTGGAACTGGGTGACGGAGTTGAAGGCCTGGTGCACATTTCAGAGATGTCCTGGACCAGAAAACTCAGGCATCCTTCTCAGATGGTCAAGCCTGGAGACGAAGTGGAGGTCAAAATTCTGGGTATTGATCCGGAAAGAAAGCGCATTTCCCTGGGCATGAAGCAGGTCAATCCCAATCCCTGGGATGTGGTGGCTGACAAGTATCCAGAAGGGACCATTCTTGAGGCTCCCATCAAGAATATTACTGAGTTTGGGCTGTTTATCGGAATTGAAGACGGCATTGACGGTTTGATTCACGTTTCAGACATGTCCTGGACCAAAAAGGTCCGTCATCCTTCAGAAATGTTCAAAAACGGTGAATTTGTCCGGGCCAAGGTGCTGACCGTGGACAAGGAGAACGAGAAGTTCACCCTGGGCATAAAGCAGCTTACTGAAGATCCTTGGCTGGAAGTGCCCAATCACTATCCAGTGGGCACCACTGTTACCGGGAAAATCACCAACATTACCGACTTTGGCCTGTTTGTGGAGGTTGAAGAGGGCATCGAAGGCCTGGTTCATGTTTCAGAAATGAGCCGGAAAAAGATCAAGAACCCCAAGGAATCCTTTGAAGAAGGCCAGGAGATTCAGGCCAAGGTCATACACGTCAGTGCTGATGAAAGGCGGCTGGGACTATCCATAAAACAGCAGCAGGAAGAAGAGGAAAAGAAGCGCGGAAGCGAGCAGCGCAGCAAGACGGGTGCTGCCCCGGCAGCCAGCAATCTGGGCGACCTCATCAGGCAGAAACTGGAAGAAGAGGATGGAGAAGAAAAGTCGGAGTAGCTTCAGTGAGCGACATCCATTAGCCTTTGGTTTTTTTCTGATATTTGCGGCCGTGGTTATCTTTATGATGGCCATGGCCGTTTTTAATTTCCTTTTTCTGGGCGAAAACAGGGGCATCGGGAAAAAGCACAATGCAGGTTTGGTGAATGTCAGCGGATTGATCACTGATTCCCGGGACCTGGTGCAATGGATAGAAACCCTGAGGCAGAGCGAATCAATCCGAGGGGTTCTGATCCGGATCAATTCACCCGGCGGAGTGGTGGCGCCTTCTCAGGAGATTTATGCGGCAGTAGAGCGTTTGGCCCGGGAAAAGCCTGTGGTGGTCTCCATGGGGGCCATGGCTGCTTCTGGGGGGTATTACGTGGTCAGTCCGGCCCATAAAATTTTTGCCAGTCCAGGAAGCCTGACAGCCAGCATCGGGGTCAAGGTCAATCTGACCAATATTCAAAAGCTTCTGGAAAAAATAGGCATCCAGGATGAAACCGTATACAGCGGCAAATTTAAGGATGCGGGCAATGCGGCCAGACCCCTGACTGATGAGGAAAAAAAATATTTTCAAAGCATTACAGATGATCTGCATGATCAGTTCATAAGGGATGTAGCCCGGGGCAGGGAAATGGAACCGGACCAGGTACGCCGGCTGGCTGACGGGCGGGCCATGACCGGCCGACAGGCCCTCAAGGCCGGTCTGGTGGATGAACTGGGCGGGATGCACAAGGCCCTGGAAGAGCTTAAGGAGCTGGCTGAAATATCAGAAGTTGTCGAGCTGGCAGAAGGTCCGGAGGAAGAAGTTTCGCTTTTGCAAAGGATTGTGGGCGAGTTTTCCCTTGAAAACCATGCGACCGGCCCCAAATGGATTTTCAGCTATGAATAGTTTATCCAGAATCCTGGACAAAGCAGCAAAACAGCAGCGGATAGACCGGGATGAAGCCCTTGAGCTGGCCTCAGGGGCTGATATGCACACTTTAGGTGAAACGGCCCGGAGCGTAAGGCACAGACGCTATGGCAACAAGGCGTTTTTTGTCTATAACCAGCATTTGAACTTCACCAATGTCTGCATCAATGCCTGCCGGTTCTGTGCCTACAGCAAGAAAAAAGGGCAAAAGGGAGCTTACGCCCTGAATCTGGAACAGGTGGAAAAGGCCATTCAGGACCGCATCCAGGAGCCCATTGACGAGATTCATATTGTGGGCGGACTTAATCCAGAGCTGGACTACAGCTACTATTTGAATCTTCTGGGCCTGGTCAGAAAACTGCGCCCCAAGGCGGCTGTCAAAGCCTTTACAGCTGTGGAGATTGCCTTTCTGGCTGATGAATACGGGTATACCCATGAAAAGATACTTATGGATTTTGCCGGAGCCGGGCTGGATGCCCTCCCTGGAGGCGGGGCTGAAGTGTTTTCAGCTGAGCTGCGACAGAAGCTCTGCCCGGAAAAAGTATCTGCCAAGACATGGCTGAAAATTCATGAAACTGCGCACAGGCTGTCCATTCCCACCAACTGCACCCTTTTATTCGGGCATGTGGAGAACTGGGAGCACAGGATAGACCATTTGCTGGCCCTCAGGGAGCTTCAGGACCGAACCCAGGGGTTTTTGTGCTTCATACCTCTGGCTTATCAGCCTGGAAACAATCATCTGAATGCCAAAGGCCCAGACGGGGTAGATTTTTTCAGGATGCTGGCCATTTCCAGAATTGTGCTGGACAACATAGACCACATCAAGGCGTACTGGGCTTTTTCAGGCATAAAGGCGGCCCAGCTTGGCCTGTGGTACGGGGCTGATGATTTTGACGGAACCATTGTAGAGGAACGAATCGGACATGCTGCCGGGGCGGATACCCCCAAAGGACTGACCATGGAAAGGCTCAAGGAGTATATCCGGGCGGCCGGATTTGAGCCTGAGCAGAGAAATTCCTTCTTTCAGAAGATTTGAGAGGCCATGCACAAGCCCTGAATAAATTTTGCGCCCTGCTGGAATTGACAGGCTTTGAAAGGTCCTGGATGCTCTCAAGTGGAAAAAGAGGATAGTCAGCAGTTTATTTAAAACGGCAAAAGTTGCCAAACTGCAGGAATCCGGCTCAATCCCCGGGCTTCAGGCCGCTTCGCTTCATGACCACTCAGCCGGAAGATTCAGGGCAGGGACGTCCTTGACAGCCGAATGAATAATTTTGTATTGAGTGAAAAAAAGAACAACAGAAGCTGCCGTCATGATGAAGCATTCATGAAGCCCGGCAGACAAAACCGGGCAGAAAAACACTTCAGGCGCTGACAGCAGACCAGTTTTTTACTTAACAAGGAGGCAGGCATGCTGGGGGAACTCTTGAAAGACATGTTCAGCAGTACAACACAGGGCTATTTCGGAGTTACAGGTATTTATCTTTATTTTGTGGTCATAGTGGTGGCAGCCATTTACCGCATCAGAGAAGGAATGAAGGACGATCATCACTAATTTTTGCCGGATCAGCATATCTTTGCTGACCCTGCAAAAAGTCGTATGTCCCGCAAAACACGAGGTACTGCTTTTCCAGCCACTTGAAAAACTGGATTCAGACTCCGGGTTCATGCCCGGGACAGGCATGGCCAATTGCGATGCTGGACAATTTTTTGCCGGGACATCATGTTTTGCCTTTTTGCAGGCAGGCCTGGATGAGACAGGATCAAAAAAACCTGAGCTGAAAGGCTGTTTTTAAGATTTCCGGCACTGCACGTTCTGCTGCAGCGATATTCAGGCAGATAATTTCATGGCCTTTCAGCCGGGGACTGTTCCTGCCCAGGGAACTGTCCCTTTTTTTTATCCACCCTCAGCTTCAACCCGCTTTAAAGGGCAAAATTTTTATTCAGTGCTGCACCTTACGCCTCAGGTTTTTTGGGTGTTTTCCGGTCAATACTTTGGATGATCACCCCGCTGATCACCAGAAGCGCCCCGGCATAGCCCCAGAGTCCGAGGTTTTCCCGCCAGAAGATATAGGCCAGCAAGGTGGCCACCACCGGCTCCACAGTGGCGATGACTGCTGCCTGGGAGGCCTTGAGCAGCATCAGGCCTTTGGAATAGGCAAAGTAGGCCAGATAGGTGGACATGAAACCCAGAAAAACCAGGGCAGGAAGGGATTTTATCGGAGGTGGCTCAAGGCCGGTCACAGGAAGCAGACCTGCAGCGCCGGTAATGAGAATCCAGCTGAAAACGGTCACGGCCTGGTATCTGGCAAACAGGATTTTGCCGAAAATATAGTACAGGGCGTAAGTAAACCCGGCCAGGAGTCCGAACAAAACAGCTGTCCAGGAAAGATCCTTTCCAAAAGCCGCGGCTGAGGAAACAGATATCAGGGCCACACCGGCCATGCTGACGCTCATGCCCGAGAAAATCCTGAAGGTGATTTTTTCTTTGAGGAAAAACCAGGCCAAAAGAGCAACCCAGGCCGGAGCAGTATAAAGCAGTACTGAAGCCAGAGCTGCTCCTCCGGTGTTTACGGCCAGCTGGTATGAGCCGTAAAATCCAGTTACACAGACCAGCCCGAAGATAAAAATCAGAGGCAGATCTCTGCTTCTGATGCCTGCCTGTTTTATGCTCACAGCATGCAGGACAAAGAAGAACCAGCCGAAAACAGCCCTCCACAGGGCCACTTCCAGAGGGGTCATGCCCTGGGCAAAGGCCAGTCTGGCCACAGGGCCGATACACCCCCAGAGTACAGCTGCCCCCAGGATAAACAGGGTTCCCTTCAGCTTGTTCATGTTTTACCAGACCAGGGGCAGTCTCTGGTCCAGGCTGATGCCCTGCTGGTCAATCCGGGTTTTATAGGCCCAGATTTCAAGTCCGTTGTGCACTGCTTCTTCCAGGGCCCGGGCAAAATCCTGATCAATGAAGTCTGCTGGTCCGAAACAGCTGCAGTCCGGGCGCTGAACAAGATAAAAGCAGGCTGCTTTGTCACCTGATCCGGCCAGCCTGGCAAGCTCCAGCATATGCCGCCTGGCCCTGACGCTTGGCGCATCAGGAAAGCAGGCCCGCCCATCCTCCACCAGAGTTACATTTTTAGCTTCCACCCACAATCTGCCTTTTTGTCCCTCAAGACAGGCATCCAGGCGGCTGCCTTCTGTCCCGGCTTCTGATCTGAAAGCAGTGAATCCTTCAAGCTCAGGGATCAGGCGCTTGTTCCAGGCCAGTTTGAGCATCCGGTTGGGAATCAGGGTGTTGACCCCTACCCAGAAATTTTCGTGTCTGATGAGCTCCAGGGTGTAGGGCAGCTTTCTGCGGGGATTGTCTGCGGGTGAAAGCAGCATGGACCTGCCTGGACGAAGCAGACCCAGCATTGATCCTGAATTGTTGGTATGGGCGGTCACTGCTGTGTGGTTCAGCAGGCCGTGGACGATGAATCGTTTTTCCCGCTTGAGAAAAACGGCCTGTACACATGACCCGGGCAGGGAAAGAAAAGGCTGGCTCATAAAATGTCCACAACCAGGGCATAAGAAACGCTCTTTGCCTCAGCCAGTTGGATCAGAGCACAAAGCTTTATGCCTCTGATTGAAAAACTCTGGCAATATTTTGGATGCTGCCTGGTTGTTAATGAATAAATTCAAGCCCCTTGAAAAAAGCCGCAGCCATTCAGGGGGTCTAAAGGGCCATTGCCTGCGCCCCAGGCATGGGGACTGTTCCCATGCCGGTTTTTGCGCCCCCTGGATGGTTACAGAAAGTCAGAGGATGGCTTCCAGCTGATCTGCTGAACAGGCTGGTCAGCAAGTTAATGCTTATGATCATTAAAAATGTGTTGACTTTATGTCATTCTTTTGACAGCAAGGAGCAAAAGCTGGTATAATAAGTTTGTATATGTTCTGTGAGGGATATACAGCAGTGTTTAAAAATGCAAGCAAAAAGACAGGAAAAAAGGCAGGAAACCATCTGCCTGAAGAGGCTGACAGATATGGAGCGAACAGGTATCATAGGAAAAAGCCAGGTTCTTGAAGATGTGTTCAGGATCATGGCCAAGGTGGCTCCTTCAGACACCACTGTCCTGGTGACAGGTGAATCAGGAACCGGCAAGGAGCTCCTGGTCAGGGCCCTGCATCAGAACAGCCCCAGATTTGATAAACCTTTTGTGCCCATAAACTGCGGGGCCATTCCCAAAGATCTGCTGGAATCAGAGCTTTTCGGGCATGAAAAGGGAGCTTTCACCCATGCCATCAGATCAAGACCAGGACGTTTTGAGCTGGCTGACGGAGGAACGGTCTTTCTGGATGAAATTGGGGAGATGGATTTAAGCCTTCAGGTTAAAATACTTCGTTTCCTGCAGGAAAAAGAATTTGAAAGGGTAGGCGGATCCAAATCCATCAGAGTCAGTGTGCGGGTGGTGGCCGCCACCAACAGGGATCTGGAACAGGAGGTGGAAAAAGGCAATTTCCGGGAAGACCTGTTTTACCGCCTTAATGTTATCCCCATGGTTCTGCCCCCGCTCAGAACAAGAGGCCAGGATATTCTGCTTCTGGCGGAATTTTTTCTGCGCAAATTCTGCAGCAAAACAGGGTGCCCGGAACTGAAGATTTCACCGGATGCAGGCAAAATGCTTATGAATTATCCCTGGCCCGGGAATGTAAGGGAACTGGAAAACCTTATGGAAAGGATGACCATCCTTTGCGACAACCAGGAAATATCCCCTGAGGACCTGCCGGACAAGATCCTCTCCGCCAGCGGAGTAGAGCCTTCCCGCCCTGGACCTGCAGCAGCTGAATTCAGATGGCCGGTTTTAAATGATATGGATGACAACGGTATGAATCTTAAGGATTTTCTGGATAAAATCGAAGAAAATCTTCTCCTGGAAGCCCTGGACAATGCCGGTGGGGTAAAGAATCAGGCTGCGGAAATTCTGGGCATCAAAAGAACCACCCTTATTGAGAAACTGAAAAAGAAGAAGCTTGGATAAATACAGCTAGCTTCGGGCATGCAAAACAGCGGCTTCTATGCTCTGAAAACTGCATAGAACCGGGTAATTTCTGCTGCCTGGGCTTTGCCGGAAAACAGCCGGGACTTTGTGCAGTGGTTTTTTCGTAACAGTTTAGTCATTGGCGTGTGGCACAGGGACTGGCTCTCCCAGAGCTTGTTTTTCCGTAACAGTTTAGCCGTTTACATGAGGCACGGGGACTGGCTCTCCCAGCGCTGGTT
>CAZHCY010000091.1:0-8612 GCA_964531185.1 uncultured Desulfovibrionales bacterium
GCGAGGGAGGGACTTGAACCCCCGACACTGCGGATATGAGCCGCATGCTCTGACCTCCTGAGCTACCTCGCCGTAAAGGACAAAGCAGTTAAAGGTTTTCAACTGAAAAAGCAAGTCAAAATTTCAAAGGGCATTGATTCCGGTCCGGCGGGTTTAGACCAGTTCGTTGATTATCAGGGTTGAGTTGGCTGTGTAGGAACCCAGCACTGACTTCTGGAAGTCATAATCGGCATCGGTAGTGCCGTTGCTGCTGTTCATATAGTCCAGGGTCTTTTCGACAACCTGGGCACCGAACATCTGTTTAGAGGCTTTTTCTTCAGCCTGCTGCATCTGGTTTTGATGCCGCATCTGATCCATCTGGTTCATCTGGCTCATGCCAGAGCTTGACTGTATTTCCATACCTCCTCCCACCATATCATGGTTGCCGGACCGGATACAATGCCTGGTGAATTTATCGGCAGAACATAAAAAAACTTTAGCCTGAAATTCAAGTTTTTTTGCCCCTGGTTTTTCTGGGCAGTCTGAGCCTGGCCCGTTCCGGTTTTTTCCCGGGCCGACCGGACTGATCCAAAGATGGAACCAGGGTCACCCTGATCTTTTTGCCTTTTATCTGGTTGCGGTCCATGACCTTGAGGACTTTGTCCGAGAATTCCCGGGGCACGTCAACAAAGGTTGCTTGAGGACCAAGATCAATCTTGCCGATGAGCCGGCCCGGAAGGCCTGTTTCTCCGGCAATGGCCCCGACAATATCCTTGACCGCGATTTTGTCCTGGAAGCCGGTGCTGAATTTCAGCCGGACCATGTCTGACCTTGCAGTAGGGTTATTTTCAGAAGCAATGTCCAGATTGCTCTGCTCTTCCAGGGCCGGCCCCATGAGCATTTTAAGCAGGGCGGCTGAAAGTTCCAGAGAGGAGGCTTCCTGGCTGGAATCCATGAATTCTTCCACCATGTCCAGATACTTTTCCAGCCCCCCGGTGGAAACGGTTTCCTGGATCAGATTGAAAAACTTATCCTTTCTGGCCTGCTCCACATCGCCCTGGGTGGGGATCCGGCCCCGCTGAATTTTAGAATGGGTATATTTTTGAATATGGCGCAGCCTGAACATTTCCCTGGGGGTGACAAAAGTAAAAGCTTTTCCGGAGCGGCCGGCCCGGCCTGTGCGTCCGATGCGGTGCACATAATATTCTACATCGCTTGGGACATCAAAGTTGACAACCGCCTGAATATCCTCAACATCAAGGCCTCTGGCGGCAACGTCTGTGGCCACCAGGATCTCGGTTTTTCCGGAACGGAAAGAGGACATGACCCTGTCTCTCTGGTTCTGGTTCATGTCCCCGTGGAGTCCTTCAGACAGATAACCCCTGGTCTGCAGGTGGCGGACAATATTATCCACGCCTTTTTTGGTATTGGAAAAGACAATGGATGAACCGGGATTGTAATAATCCAGGATCCTGGTCAGCACTTCCAGTCTTTTGCCGGCCGAGACTTCAATGTATATCTGCTCAATTTCAGGGACAGTGAGCACTTTATGAGAAATTTTGACAATTTCCGGTTCCTGAAGATATTTTTCTGAACGCTTGCTGATGGCCGGAGGAATGGTGGCTGAAAAGAAGATGGTCTGTCTGGTCCGGGGCACGGCCGAGAGGATTAGTTCCATGTCGTCCCTGAAGCCCATATCCAGCATTTCATCTGCTTCATCCAGAACCACAGTGTTGACCATGGACAGGTCCATGGTTTTTCTGCGCAGGTGATCCATGACCCTGCCCGGGGTGCCGATGATGATCTGGATGCCCCGGCGCAGAGCCTTGATCTGGCGTTCAATGGGCTGACCTCCATAAATGGGAAGGACACTCAGCCCCTGATGAAACTTGCCCAGGGAACTCAGTTCTTCTGCCACCTGGATGGCCAGTTCTCTGGTGGGACAAAGGACAATGGCCTGGGCCGCATTGAGCAGGGGATCGATTTTTTCCAGAAGAGGAATTCCAAAAGCCGCTGTCTTGCCGGTTCCAGTCTGAGCCTGTCCGATAAGGTCCTGTCCCTGAAGGATGGAGGGGATAGCCCTGGCCTGAATGGGCGAGGTTTCCTCAAAGCCCATCTCTTTAATGCCGCGCAGGGTTTCTTTGGAAAGATTCAGTGATTCAAATTTGCGGGTATCCATAATATTATCCATAAAATTATCCATTGACTGCCCTGGCAATGAACTCCCGCAGCTCATCAGGACCCAATCCGGGCAGGGTAATGGCTTCCTTGGGACAGGTGGCCTGGCATACTCCGCAGCCATGGCATTTGGTGGGATCCACCAGGGCTACTTTTTTGCCTGGCCTCTGGTGACTGTTGATTATCTTCAGGGCTTCCACAGGACAGACATCCTTGCAAAGCCCGCAGCCGTCACAGCGGTCCCGGTTGACATGGACGATGACAGGCAGCTCTGGAAAGCTTTCGTCATTGACAAAGATCATTTTTTATTATCCTTTTTTTATGGTATCTGTTCAGTGCCTGGCAGGCGTCTAATTTATCCTGACAGTTTAGCCCTTTTTAAGGAAAGCAAGGCACCCCGGCGCTTGTTTTCCGGATGATGTAGTAAACAAAGACCTGGAAAAACAAGCTCTGGGAGAGACAGTCCCCGTGCCTTATGCAAATGGCTGAACTGTTACTATTTATCAAGTAATACCGTGCCCTCACATTGGCAAGGACAAATCCTGAAAAGAAAAGGCAGGTGGGTGATGAAAAAAACTCAGGGAGAAAAAATTCTTGCGGAATTGTTTAATGCTTGTGACTGGAAGGAAAAGTACAAAGATGCCTTTCCTCCGGATGAAGAAAAGGTGACTTACAAATGGTGCGCAGAAGATGCTGAACTGGCCATGCCCTTTTTTTCTGAAACTGGCAGAAAAATAATGACCGAGGAAAGTTGCGTAGCCAAAAGGAGTCTTTATCTGGCCAGGGATGAGAATGACCGGCTCTGTCTGTATATTTATGAGCAGGAAAAAGAAAGCTACAGACAGGGCATACCTGAAATGGCCAAGGATTTCGCGTGCATGCTCAAGGTGGACAATATCATGAAGGACAAGAAATAAAGTGCCGGGGTTCAACCGGGGCTGACCTCAGAGATAGGTTCTGGCCCCCACCAGCCTGGCACTGTAATATGGATGGGCTAAGCTCTCTGTGCGGACGTTTTTGCCTTCAGCAGGGGCGTGGATAAACTGCCCCCGGCCGATGTAGATGCCCACATGGGAGACTTGACCGGAGCCGTCTGTGGCAAAGAAGACCAGATCACCCCGGTCAAGAGCTGCAATACTTATCCTCCTGCCGCTGCGGAATTGATGTCTGGAAACTCTGGGCAGGTTCAGACCGTTCTGTCTGTAGACGGTCATGGTCAGACCGCTGCAGTCAAATCCGGTTGCCCTGGACTGCCCTCCCCACCTGTAGGGTATGCCCAGAAAACCCCGGGCGGTATTCACCAGCCTGTTTCTCAGGACCAGGGATGAAGGTCCGGGTTTCTGGGCAGCTGTATAGCTTTCAGGGCGAACAATATGGTAATCCTGGATGTATCCCTTTTGTCTGAGGCTGCGGGCCTGTTTTTCAGCTGCAGGATAATCGGGATAATTGCCGAAGCGGACCTTGAAAAGGCTGTCCCTGTCCTTGAAGTAATAAGCCTCAATACCCAGGTCCTGCATTTTTCCCATGAGTCTGACTGCATTGTTTAATACAGAAAAGGCCCCCACCTGGATGCTGTAGTCCATGGCGGGCAGGGGGGAATGAAATGTCTGCTCCGGCTTGGAATCTGGAACAACTGTCACTGGGGCGCATCCGCTCAGAAACAGAACTGCAGCCAGAAGTTTCCAGAAAGCCGGGTGCCGGATTGTGGATTTCAGTGTGAACATGGGTATGGGCAGGCTGATGTTCAGAATCAAGCTGTATTCATAATTCAAAAATCCGGGTAATTCAAGCCTGAGTTTTAAAGACTTTAAGCAATACCTGCTTGCTGATGCAGGGAGATCTGTCAGCAGTTCTGAATAAATCATTGACTTGAGAGGTGATTTAAGCTTAATTTAAAAGGCAAATCTACTTCCAGACCGGCTGTGCCGGGGACAACCACAGACCTGTTCAGGCTGCAGACATGGTCCTGACCGGGACGGATAATTGAATGAACATTGTTTCCTTTGCCAACTACAAGGGCGGAGTGGGCAAGACCACCAGCATAGTGAATACTGCCCGCTGTCTTGTGGACAGGGGCCTGAAAGTCCTGGTGGCGGACCTTGACCCTCAGGGCAATTCCACTTTGACCCTGGGCAGGAAAAATCCCTTTGAACATGAAATAACTGTGGGCAACCTGCTGTCCGATGCATCCCTGGACCTGGAGAAGTGTGTGGCTGAGACTCCAGCAGGAGTTGATCTGATCCCCACCAACCTGCATGCCTATCCTCTGGTTACAAATCTTCCGGCCAATTCAGCCAAGCGGATTTATGCCCTGAAAAACAGGCTGGTTCAGATGAAGGAAGCTTACGATTATGTGCTCATTGACTGCCCTCCGCAGATTGAAGGGGCCCTGATAACCAATGCCATAGCAGCTTCCGACTATTATGTGCTGCCCATAGAAGGAGAATCAGTCTATGCCCTGCAGGGGGTTGACCACCTGATTCAGGCCATTGACAATATCAGGGAGGATACCGGGTCCGGGATTCGTCTGCTGGGAGTGCTTATTACCATGCTTGATTCCAGGACCAGAGCCGGCAGAACGGTTATGGAAGCCATCAAGAAGTACTTTCAGGACATGGTTTTTGAAACGGTGATCCGCAGGAACACCACCATAAATAAAGCCAATCTCAACAACAGGTGCGTTTGCGATCTTGATCCTGCATCACCCGGATGTCTGGACTATCAGTCCTTTGCCGGAGAAATGATCAACAGAATCCAGACGCTTAAGCAGAAAATTTAAAGGGGTGGATATGGCCGGAACCAGCAGACAGGGAACTGGAGGAAAGGACAGCGACGCTTTGCAGAGTCTGCTCAATGACAGTACTGAAGCCAGGCTGCACAAGGAGATCAGCATTTCCAGAAGTGGTGCTGCTTCATCAAAAGGACAGAAACCAGGTGCTGCTTCCAGAAAACCTGCAGCTGCCAGAGGGAGTTCAGAAGCAAGAAAACCCCCCAGCATGAAGGAAACCAAAGCCCAGCTGATTAAAAGGATGGAGAGGCTCCTTGCAGAAATGGACAGGCTTGAAGCCAGACTGGAGCAGAAAGAGCTGGAGCTTGAACAAAGAGATGCGGATCAGGACAGGGACCCAAAGCGGGTTGAAGAGGCTGTCCGGCAGAAAGAGACAGCGGAGCAGGAGCTTGAGAAGAGCAGACAGGCTTTGTCCAGGGTCCAGGAGGAACTGGCAGGCGCTCTGGAAAGGGAAAAACAGGCCCGGCAATCCAAGGCCCAGCTCGAGGCCAGACTCAAAGAAAATGAACAGCAGCTCCTGAGCCTGGAGAGTCAAAACCAGGAACTGGCAGAGCTCGTTAAGGAGCGCAGCTTTCAGCTGGAACGGTTTTCTGCTGAGAGGCAGGACCTGAAATCCAGTATAAATGACCGTGATGCGGAAATTTTCAGGCTGAATCAGGAATTGACAACCCTTAAGGAAACAATGGAACAAAATAATAAGGAAAAGAAACAGACTGCAACCGCCGGGGACAAGAGCAGCTCCCCAAAGCAGCAGTGGCGCAGCAAGGCAGACGCCCTGTGGGACGGAACCGGTTATTCAGCCCCGCAGCAGGCCATTTATTATCTCAATGCAGCCCTGGAAGTTGAGCCCGGGCGGCCTGAGCTTCTCAATGACAGGGGGCTGGCCAGGCTTGATGAGTATCAGCTGAACCAATCTGTGGAGGATTTTACAGCAGCCATTGCCATGAATCCGGAATTTGCCGAAGCCTATCACAACCGCGGAACTGCTTTGCTCAGGCTGGGCAAAGAGTTTGCCGCTAAAAAGGATTTTCAGGCTGCTGCCGGGTATGGGATCCAGATGGGGCTGAACTTCCTGCAGGCCAGGGAAAAAAGTCCCGGACTGCTGGAGCGTATAAAAGGAATATTCAAAAGAAGGGCGTAGAGCGCAGGGCAGAGGGCCCAGAGCGGAGAGAGAAGAAATGATGAATGATGAATGATGAATGATGGGTGAGGCAGAGAGCAGAGGGCATAGGGCGGAGGGCGGAGAGAGAAGAAATGATGAATGATGAATGATGGGTGAGGCAGAGAGCAGAGGGCATAGGGCAGAGGGCAGAGAGAGAAGAAATGATGAATGATGAATGATGAATGATGGGTGAGGCAGAGAGCAGAGGGCATAGGGCGGAGGGCGGAGAGAGAAGAAATGATGAATGATGAATGATGAATGATGACAGACAGAAGAGAAATGCTGGAATGCTGGTATGCTGGAATGCTGGTATTGAAAGGCAAAAAAGACAGAAGATATGCTGGGATGCGGATGGCATAGGGCATAGGGCATAGGGCAGAGGGCAGAGGGCGGAGAGCAGAGGGCGGAGAGCAGAGAGCATAGGGCAGAGGGCGGAGAGAGAAGAAATGATGAATGATGGAGAGGCAGAGGGCGGAGAACAATGGAAGATTTCAAGGCCTTCAAACCTGGGTAAAAAAATAAATAAGGAATAAAAGATGCTGGTTAAGATAGTTTATTACTCCATGTATGGTCATGTGCATGCCATGGCCCAGGCTGTGGCGGAAGGGGTGGCCAGAGTAAGCGGAACCCAGGCTCAGCTGCGCCAGGTACCGGAAACTCTGAGCAGCGAGGTTCTGGACAAAATGGGGGCCCTCAAGGCCAGGGAAAACATGAGCAGTGTCAAGGAATGTACTGTTGATGAACTGCCTGAGGCCTCAGCCATAATTTTTGGAACTCCCACCAGATTCGGGAATATGTGCGGGCAGATGCGCCAGTTTCTGGACGCAACCGGCAGGCTCTGGGCCCAGGGGGCCCTGGTGGGCAAGGCGGGCAGCGTGTTTGTCAGTACAGCCACCCAGCACGGGGGGCAGGAATCCACCATTTTAAGCTTTCACCTGACCCTGCTTCATCACGGCATGGTTATTGTGGGACTGCCCTACAGCTTTCAGGGGCAGACCATTATAGAAGAGATGAGCGGATGTTCTCCCTATGGCGCCTCTACCATTGCCGGAGGTCAGGGACAAAGAATGCCCAGCCGGAATGAGCTGGATGGCGCGCTTTTTCAGGGACAACATGTGGCTGAGATTGCTTCCAGACTGGGGTGAACATCCACTGCTTAAAGCAGTTGCAGGCGGTTTTTATGAATCCTCATACAAGATGTCTTAAACCCTTGATGGCCGTGGTGGTAATCACGGCCTTTTTTGTTTTCCTGCCGGGCCGGGAAAGCCCTGTCCAGGCAAAGGATACAGATCAGGCAGCCCCAGGGAAACCGCATCAGGCAGAGTTTGTGCTGGTGGAAAATAAGTCTGTTCCTCTTACATACCAGGCGCCTGGAAGCATGGAATCCCTGAGAGAGATCCGAGTTACTCCCATGATCCAGGCCCAGGTGGAAGAGATGACCGTCTCTGCCGGGGATCAGGTGCAGAAAGGCGATTTACTGGTCAGACTGGATGACCGGACTTTAAAATCAGGGCTGGAGCAGTCTCTGGCAGAACTGGAAACAGCTGATGCCGAGCTGGAAAGGGCTGAAAGTGAGACAGACAGAATGCGGGCCCGCCTGGAAATGGCTGAAAATGACCACCAGCGAACTGAAACCCTTTATGCTGACCAGGTTGTTTCCACCAGTGCAATGGACAGGGCCAGGTCGGATTTTCTGCAGGCCAGGGCAGCCCTGGCCTCGGCCCGCAAAGCTGTGCAGCAGGCCAGAAAACAGCAGCAGAGTGCGTCAGCCAGGGTTAAGGAAATGCGCACCCGTCTCAGTTATACCAGAATATCCTCTCCTGCTTCTGGCCGGATTATCCAGCGCATGGTTGAACCGGGAGATCAGGCCGCTCCAGGCAGGGCCTTGCTGGCCATAGATGCTGGAGAACGGCTGCGGGCCGAGATCTCAGTGGGAGAGAAAGAGATGGCTCATGTCCGTATGGGTCAGGCCTACCCCTTGCACATAGACGCCCTGGACCGGACTGTTCAGGGTGTGGTGGAAGAAATTGAGCCCAGGTCCAGAAAAGGCAGCCGGTCTTTTCTGGTCAAGCTGGGGCTTTACGAAACCATTGCAGGCATTTATCCAGGAATGTTTGTGCGGGCTGTGCTTTGTGCGGGCCGGGAAGAGCTTCTTCTGGTGCCGGAACAGGCCGTAATAAGGGCTGGTCAGCTGGAAATGGCTGATCTGGCCACTGATGACGGGATAAAGAGGGTACACATCAGAACCGGCCGGAAAGTGGACGGCTCTTTACAGGTCCTTTCAGGGCTTAAAGCCGGGGACAGGGTCAGGGTTCCATGATGTCCGGTTTATTTATGCCTGCAGAACAGTGGTTATTCTGATATGTCCCAGTCTTCAGCCAACTCCAGACCCCCAGGCCTGATTTCAGCCATTGTGGCTCCTTTTCTGTCTTCACACCTGGCTGGAATTTTGCTTTTTCTGGCCTTTTCCCTGGGTTTTTCAGCCATAATCATCACCCCGAAAGA
>CAZHCY010000092.1:0-8577 GCA_964531185.1 uncultured Desulfovibrionales bacterium
TTGTTTTTTCATATCCTGTTTCTTACATCATCCAGAAAGCAAGCGCTGAGGTGCCCTGCTTTCCTAAAAAAGGGCTAAACTGTTACACTTAGAGAAATCTATGGGAAAATAAATAAGTATGCAAACAGTGGTGCCCTGAAAAATGACATGAGCAGCAGAAGAATCCTTTATCAGACACCTGAAAAAGGATTTTTCATAAAAAATTTTTTTCCCTTGAAAAAGCCCGGATATTTGTTTAAATGACTCAATCCCATATCGCCCCTGTTATTACGCATTTGCCCATGACAGGCGTTTTGTCAGGAGAAAAACCCTAAATGTTTAATTCACAAGAAAAAAAAGTAAAAGAAATCCTTGAAAATTTTGTCAGCGAAAATATTCCTGAATATATTCTGGAAAGCGCCAGAAATTTATATTCGGAAAACGGCGCCCACAAACTCAAAATAAAAAAAGGGGACCATTTCTGGGATCTGGAAGGACGGATCCAGGGAGATGATTTTCAGGTCTATAATTCTGAAATTGGACTGAATCTGGATAATAATGCCATAAACTTTTATTGCAACTGCCCTGATTCCTTTTCCGGAGTATGCAAGCATGTGGGAGCCACAGCCCTGAAATTCCTGGCTTCCATGAATGTTGACCATCAGGAGGAACTGCCCGGCACCAGAACCGACTGGAGACACACCTTCAGGCATTATTTTGCCACAGCTCTGGAACCTGAGCCTGGACAGCACTACCTGGTCTATCGTTTCTTCCCTGAACCCGGGCGTCTGCAAATGGAGTTTTACAGGGCCAGACAGAACAAAACCGGTCTGTCCACTGTTCTTAATCCGGTCACCCTTGAACAGATCCTGCGCAACACCAACTGGTGTGAAACTTCTCCCCAGCTTCCCAAGGTACTCAGACAGATTGGACATTCCCTGGACTACTACGGACAAAGAATAGAAGTCCCTTTTGGCCTCATGACCTGGCTGTTCTGGTCCATCAAGGATGAATACTATCTGTTCTGGGAAGACACGGAACAGCCGGTCCGGGTGGAAACCACTCCCATGCGCCTTCAGCTGAGCCCGGGCATAAATGAGCAGGGGCTGAGCCTGGATATAATGCTGGGCAGGGAAGGCAAACTGCCCTTTTCCATCTCCGGAGAGCAGGTCTATTTTTACGGCCAGCTTCCCCTCTGGGTTTGCTGGAAAAACAGTTTTTATCCAGTGCAGACCGGTTTGCATCCTGACCTTGTCCAGGAACTGGTCAGGGAGTCTCCGGTTATTCCCCATGGCGATATCTCAGAATTTCTGGACCGGGTCTGGACCAGGCTGCCTTCTTCTGACCTCTTCGGCCAGGAAGAATTCCTGGAAAAAATGTCCCCCATATTCGTAACAGCTTCATTCAATCCCAAGCTTTATCTTGATGAGGAAGGAAGCCTGCTCACTCTGCAGGTCCAGAACGTCTACGAAACAGAGCATGGAGAGGTAACCCTGTCCGGGCCTGACCAGGATCTGCAGACCGGCAGCTATCAGTTTGAAGGCAGCTCCTTTCTGGTCCGCCGGGATCAGGCCAGAGAGGAGGAGCTCATCACCAGCCTGGTCAACATGGGCTTTCAGTCCAGGAGCAATGCCATGTGGTTCCTGGAGCCCGAAGAAGCCATTAACTTTCTCCTGGACTCTTATCCCAGGCTTGTAGAGCAGTACAGGGTCTACGGTGAAAAAAACCTGACCAGGTACCGGGTCAGGCTTAGCCCTCCCAATGTGGTGGCCAGGGTTGAATCCAGCGAAGACGACAAGTGGTTCAACCTGGATATTGCCGTGGAATACGACGACATCAGCGTGCCCATTGAAAAAATCTGGAAAGCCTGGGTGCAGGGAAAACGCTATGTTCAGCTCAAAGACGGTTCCTACACCAGCCTCCCTGAATCCTGGATCAAAAAGCTCGGGCACAAACTTCAGGCCATGGGGTATGATCCTGAAAAGCCCCCCAAGAAAAAATTTCATAACCATGAAGTTCCAGTACTGGACACCATTCTGGATGACATTGAACAGGTGAAGGCTGATACCTTCTGGACTGAACTCAGTGATAAAATTCATTCCTTTCAGGAAATCAGACAGGTGGACCAGCAAGACATGCATCAGGCCCAATTGCGTCCTTATCAGCATCAGGGTCTGAATTATCTGAATTTCCTCCATGAATACCGTTTCGGAGGCATCCTGGCGGATGAAATGGGGCTTGGCAAAACCGTCCAGACCCTTTCCTTCATTCAGCTGATGAAGGAAAGAGGTCAGAAAGGCCCCACATTGATCATTGTGCCTACTTCAGTATTGCCCAACTGGGAGCGCGAAGCCCAGAAGTTTGTGCCTGATCTCAAAAGACTGGTCATTTACGGGGCAAGGCGTTCAGGCATGTTTAAACTCATCAAGGAATCCGACCTGGTCATGACCACCTATGCTCTGCTCAGGCGGGATCTGCAAGAACTTCTCCAGCATGAATACCGGGGTATCATCCTGGATGAAGCCCAGAACATAAAAAACCCCAATACCATAACAGCCCGTTCCGTCAGGAGGCTCAAATCGGAATTCAGACTCTGCCTGTCCGGAACTCCCATAGAGAACAATCTTCTGGAACTCTGGTCTCTTTTTGAATTCCTCATGCCCGGTTTTCTGGGATCCCAGCATGCTTTCCAGAAAGGCTTTGTCAAGCCTATCAAGGACGGTGATCAGGAAAGTCTGGATTATCTGAGATCCCGGGTGCGTCCCTTCATCCTCCGCAGGACCAAATCTGAAGTGGCCAAAGATCTGCCGCCCAAGGTGGAAAATGTCTATTACAGCGCGCTTATGGATGATCAAATGGAGCTTTACACTGCCCTGGCCAAAAAGCTTAAGGAACAGGTCATGCAGAGGGTGGATGAAAAAGGAATTGCAGCCAGCCAGATGTCCATTCTGGACGCTCTGCTGAAACTGCGCCAGATATGCTGCCATCCAAGACTGCTCAGGCTGGATATGCCCGGAGTAAGTACCAATATTGGTTCAGGTAAATTCGAGGCCTTCAAGGATCTGGTGACCAGCATTTTAGAAGACGGACACAAGGTTCTGGTCTTTTCCCAGTTTGTCCAGATGCTGCATATAATCAGATCCTGGCTGACCATGAATAAAATCCCTTTTGCCTATCTGGACGGCTCCAGCAAAGACCGGCTGGAACAGGTGGACAACTTCAACAACAACCCGGACATTCCCATATTCCTCATCTCCCTAAAAGCCGGTGGTACAGGACTTAACCTTACCTCAGCCGACTATGTAATTCACTACGATCCCTGGTGGAACCCTGCTGTGGAAAGTCAGGCCACTGACAGAACCCACCGCATCGGACAGACCAGGCAGGTGTTTGCCTACAAAATGATCTGTGAAAAAACTGTGGAGGAAAAAATCCTTAAACTGCAGGACATGAAAAAAGGCGTTGCCGAGGCTGTCATACCCGGCCAGAACGCCTGGAAGGGACTGACCAGAGATGACCTGGAAATGCTTTTTGAAGTTTAAGCCCTGGATGTCCTGAAACATGCACATAGTTCTTTATCAGCCAAGGATACCTCCCAACACTGGAGCCATCGCCAGACTGTGTGCTGCCACTGACACAGAACTGCACCTGGTGGGTCCTCTGGGATTCAGTCTTGACGATAAACACCTCAAAAGAGCCGGGCTTGACTACTGGCCTTATGTCAAAATACGAAACTGGGAAAACGATGAACATTTTTTTTCAGACATCAGTTCTGATGCCCGTCTGATCATGACCAGCGCCAGAAAGGGAATCTGTTATACCAGTCATCGTTTTCATGAACAGGATCATTTGATTTTCGGACCTGAAACCTGGGGGCTTCCAGACAGGATCATTTCCAGAGGGCACAAACTGCTGACAATCCCCATCTGGGGCAAAGTCCGCAGCCTGAATCTGTCTAATGCCGCAGCTGTAATCCTTTATGAAGGCTACAGACAGCTGGGTCTTCTGAACTGATGAAGTTTCACAGGGCCAAAACAACAAGGTCCAGGCAAAAGGTTATGGTCTGCTGCATCAGGAGCAGGGTCCCAGGCAGACCATAACTGTTTACAGGCTGGATTTCCATTTTTTGCCCCGGCAATACATGCATTTTAAAACCAGTTCCTTAGCTGCTGGATTTGGGCGGCTGACTGATCCCCTGCTGGTGGCGGGGAAACACTCAAATTCCCTGCCTGACGGCCAGGTTGCAGCTTTATACCCAAACAAGGCCCGGGTTTTTCGGGCAATTTCTATTTATTCAGCCCGGATTCTGGAGGACACATGAACATCCTGGTTACAGGCGGGTGCGGATTCATCGGCACCAACTTCATTTATTACATGCTCCAGAAGCATGACCATGTCTTGATCAATCTGGACAGGCTGACCTATGCCGGCAATCCCCGGAATCTACTTTCTGTGGAGCAGAGATACGGCGGGAAAAGATATTTTTTTGAAAAAGGCGACATATGCGATCCCGGCAGGGTCAGTAAGATTCTGAACCAATACAGCATAGACGTGGTGGTCAATTTTGCTGCTGAATCACATGTGGACAGGTCCATTGCTGAACCCGGACGTTTTATTGAATCCAATATTCACGGCACCTACAATCTGCTGGAGCAGTCAAGACATGCAGAAATCAAAAGGTTCATCCAGATATCCACTGATGAAGTGTACGGCAGTTTAGGACCCCAGGGTTTTTTCACCGAAGCATCAGCCCTGGCTCCCAACAGCCCTTATGCTGCTTCCAAGGCTTCAGCCGACCTGCTTTGCCGTTCATTCCACCAGACATACAACATGCCGGTGATCATCACCAGATGCTCCAACAATTACGGTCCGTTTCAATTTCCTGAAAAACTTGTCCCCCTGACTTTTCTCAGAGCCAGTGAAGACAGATCCGTACCTGTGTATGGCAGCGGGTCCAACATCCGGGACTGGATTTATGTCTCTGACCACTGCCGGGGAATTGATATGTGCCTGCTCAAGGGAAAGCCCGGAGCAATCTATAACTTTGGCGGTGACGCAGAATGCAGCAACCTGGAAGTCATCAAAAAAATCCTTGATGTAATGGGCAAATCCCATAAACTGATCAAATTCATTGAGGACAGACCCGGACATGACTTAAGATATGCCATGGATTATACCCGGGCCAGAGAGGAACTGGGGTTTGAGCCTGAAATCAAATTTTCAGAAGGTCTTGAACTGACCATTAACTGGTATCTGAAAAACCAGGACTGGGTGGAAAGCATTGCTTCCGGCCAGTACAGAAACAACCCGGACACCAGAAACTGACAGTACCATGGAACAAAGCAATGTTGCCGTATTCGGCGGGAAAACAGGCCTTCTGGGTCAGGCCCTGGCCCAGATGATGAAGGACTCCCCTTTCCTGGCCCATTGCCCGGGCCACCGGGAACTGGATCTGTTCAATCCGGAACAGGTGGAACAATACCTTATGGACAACCGGATCAAAACGGTTTTCAATGCTGTAGCCTATACCCGGGTGGACCAGGCTGAAGAAGACATAAAATCCGCCCAGCTCCTGAACAGGGATCTGCCGGCTTTGCTGGGAGGGATTTGCCGCAAACAGGACCTTGGACTGGTTCATTTCAGTACAGACTTTGTATTTGACGGACAGAAAAACACTCCCTACACCACAGAAGATGAGCCCGGCCCTGAATCAGTCTACGGCAGGACCAAGCTGGAGGGTGAAAAAGTACTTTTATCCAGACCATGGGACGGACTGCTCATTATCCGGACTGCCTGGCTTTTCGGTCCGCACAAAACCAATTTTGTAGACAAAATCCTCTCTCTGGCCCGGGAAAGAGACAACCTGAACATTGTCCATGATCAGGTGGGCTCGCCCACCTATACCCTAGATCTTGCCAGCTGCTGCATAAGCCTGGTGAAAAACCAGGCCTCTGGCCTTTACCACCTGGCCAACAAAGGTGAAGCTTCCTGGTGTGAACTGGCCTCCGAAGCCATAAGATGCGCAGGACTCTACTGCAAAGCTACTCCCATACCTTCAAAGGAATTTCCCCAAAAGGCGACCAGGCCTTCCTATTCAGTCCTGGACTGCTCCAAATTTTCCATGACCACAGGCATCAAACCCCGCCCCTGGACACACTCCCTGCGGGACTATATTTATCACTACCAATAAACTATGGGCGGCTTTGGAAATATGCTCCTGGATAAAAGAAAAACCTATGTACTGCTGACCATAGTCAAAAACTATATCCTTACCGGAAAGCCTGTGGGCTCGAGAAAAGTGGCCAGAGACTGCGGCCTCAACCTGAGTCCGGCTTCCATCAGAAATATCATGGCTGATCTTTCTGAAACAGGATACCTTGGACAGCCCCATACCTCTGCAGGCAGAATACCCACCTGGAGAGGGCTCAGGTTTTATCTGGACTCAAGTTTGGAAATCGAACCCCTGCCCCTGGAAATCCAGGAAAAAATCAGAAACACCCTGACCAGTGTAGGTCCGGACCTGTCCCAGACCTTGAGCCAGGCCTGCAAGATACTATCCTCCCTGTCCGGTCAGATCAGCCTGATCATCACTCCCAGCCATCAGCTTGCCCGCTGGCAGCAGATGGATTTCATCTTTCTGCGGCCAGGACTGATAATGTCCATCCTGATCATGGAAGGCGGAATAACCCAGAACAAGGTCATCAATGTGGACAAGGACATAACTTCCGATGATCTGGTCAAATTCAGCAATTATCTCAACGAGAATTTTCAGGGCAAACCGCTTCATGAAGTCAGATCCGTGATTCTGTCCCAGATGGAGAAAACCAGAAAACAGTTTGAAAATCTTTATCAAAAGGCTCTTAAACTGGCTGGTCAGTCCTTTGAATACGGAGCCAGACAGGTTTTTCTGGAAGGCACCCATCACCTTTTTGAAACTCAAAAGCTTTCGGACATCAGCAAAATGCGCGAGCTGTTCAAGGTTCTGGAGGAAAAGTCCAAGCTGTTCAAGCTCCTGGATAAAACCATAGAAACCAAAAACCTGAGCATTATTCTGGGTCAGGAACAGAAATTTGATGAACTTAATGATTTTTCTGTCATATCCTCCCCTTACAGCCTTCAGGACAATACAGTTGGGGCTGTAAGCATAATCGGTCCCTCCCGAATGAATTATCCAAAAATAATTCCTGCTGTTGACTTGACCGCAAAAATTCTTAGTCAGTTTCTCCAGGAAATTTACGAAAACAGTTCAGGACGAGCCAGCGGCTGAAACATTTTCCCAAACTGTTTCCAGCCCTCATCCAGGTCCTGCTGCCTCCGGGCAGGAAGCCGTGCCTCATGCAGATGGCTGAACTGTTACAATAACTTTTTTCACTGGTAAACTTGACAGTCAAACATTATCTGTCAACATCTTGTATTTACTGACAATTTCCGGAATCCTGAATGTCCGCATCATTATCAGCTTCAACAGCCTGATTTCTTTACCTTTAACTTTTAACCTTTAACTTTTAACTCTCAAATAATGATCAAGGGCCGGCTAAAATCAGCCGTCCAGAAGGCAGGCAGCAGCAGTTTAAACAGCTCTTTGGGCTGTTTCATGCTGCAGATCAAAACTTTTTCAGCCTGCCTGAGCCCACGGCTTCTTCAGCCTGGACTGGCCGGACAGATAGATTGGTCATTTGCAACCCCATATCCCATGGAAAAAATATATGCTCAACAACCTTTATAATTTAATCTTCAGCGACACATCCGGGCTGTGCTACAACAATTGCCTTCGGCTCTATCCCAGCAACGCCAGAATCCTGGATGTGGGTATAGGCAACGGTGTAATGATCCGGCACAACCACGCCTTGATCAAAGACAAAAACCTCCAGATCACCGGCCTGGATATCAACAGACATTATCTGGATCACTGCCGCAAACTCATTGCTGAATATAACCTGGAAAACCAGGTCAATGTGCTGCATCAATCCGTATTTTCCTTTTCCCCCCCTGAAAATCAGCTCTTTGACTTCATTTTGTTCAGTCAAAGCTTCATGCTCATGAGCCATCAGGACAAGATCCTGGACAAAGCCAGGACATGGCTTAAGCCCGAAGGCAGACTGGTTTTTTTCCAGACCATGTTCAGGAAAAGATCCAGATGGATGGAGTTCATCAAGCCCAGGCTGAAATTTCTTACCACTGTTGACTTCGGAAAAGTGACTTATGAAGAAGACTTTTATGGTCTTCTGGACAGGGGAAACTTTTCCTCCTGCCAGGACAGGCTGCTGAAAAAAAATATTTTCAAGGGAGAGCACCGGCTGATTGTGGCCAGGCCAAAGTAAGCAGGAAATTTTACAATCTGTCCTGACAAAAGGTATTTTGGTAGCAGTTCAGCCAGTTGCATGAGGCACGGCTCCTGCCCGAAGACATACAGCCCCGGGGGACCAGGCTCTTTCAGGGTAGCCATTCAGAGGGTCTAAATGGCCATTGCTTGCGTTCCACGTTTGGGAACTGTCCCTCGGCCTGGTACTAACTGAACTGGTGCACTGATTTCCTGCGCCGGCAACGTTTTAATTAGCTGCATGGAGTTGCTTGCGGGGACTGTCCCCATGCCGGTTT
>CAZHCY010000093.1:0-8550 GCA_964531185.1 uncultured Desulfovibrionales bacterium
GTCCCTGTAACGGTTTAGCCCTTTTTAAGGAAAGCAGGGCACAGGCACCCCAGCGCTTGTTTCTGGATTGATGTAAACACAGATTTGGAAAAAACAAGCGCTGGGAGAGCCAGTCCCCGCGCCTCATGCAAAAGGCTAAACTGTTACCGGCCTCTAAAGGTTTGTTAACCGGGAATCTGTTCTGTCCTGAGCATTCAATGGTATAAAGCTGTTAAAACACCCTGGGTTCCTGCTCCTGGTTCATGCCCGGGAACAGCCTCAGCCAAAATGACGGAAAAGGGCTGCTGTCTGCTTTAACCGTCACCCTGGATCAATATCCAGGACAGACCCTGATCCAGGGTATTGGGTTCTTCTTGTTGGATCTTGCCCTTCAGAAGCATTAATTGTCCACTTCCAGGACAACAGTCAGCCTTGCTCCGCCCAGATCACTTGTCTCCACTTCAATCCTGCCCTGGTGTTCCTCAACAATCCCATGGGCCACAGACAGGCCCAGTCCTGTACCAGCTCCCACATTTTTGGTGGTGAAAAACGGTTCAAATATCCTGGACTGCATATGAGCAGCAATGCCCGGGCCGCTGTCATCCACCTGATATTTGACCCTTTGGCCTTCAAAACCCCAGGAGATCCTGACCAGCCCGTCTTCCGAGGCCTGGACCGCATTGCGCAGCAGGTTGACCAGAGCCTGTTCAATGCGAACCGGATCAACCCTTATGCTTTTCTCTGCGCCCTGGCTCACGGCCTGAATTTCCACACCCCGGGCAGCAGCCTCCTCAGACAAGGCCGAAACAGCGGAGCGGGCCGGCATCCCCAGGGGGATATTCCGCTTCTGGGGTCTGGATTCCCGGCTGAAATCAAGCAGTTGCCGGATAATATATTCCATCCTGCTCACCTCGCGCCGGATGCCCTGCAGGGTATCAGCTGCATGCCCCGGAAGATCCGGTTTTCTTAAGGTCCGCTGAGCTCTGGCCGTAACAATGCTCAGAGGGGTGCCCAGTTCATGAGCGATTCCGGCTGACAGCCGGCCAATGGCAGCCAGTTTTTCCGATCTTCTGAGCCTTTCCTGCAGAACCTCCTGCTTGTGCTGACGCTGTTTGATTTCTTCCTGGGCCTGCTCCATTCTGTCCAGCATACGGTTGAATTGTCTGCCTATTGCTGCAATTTCAGCCGGGCCTCTGGATTCAAACCTGTGCTTTCTGTCTCCTTCAGCTACCCTGGCCATGGACCTGGTAAGTCTGGAAAAATGCCGGCCCAGCGCCTGCTGCTGCTCCCAGGGAACCAGCCCGGCCATTATGAGCACCGAAACCCCCAGTATGAGCTGACCCTGCATCCTGACACCCTGCAGGTAATTCTTGAAATCACTCTTTTCTCTGGTCAGCTGAAGCATGCCGCTGATTTTGCCCCCGGTGTCCTGAAGGGGAATAAAATAGGAGTACACCTCGCTGCCGCCCATGTCTTCATATCCGCCGTGATCTTCCCCCTCGTCCATAAGCTCCACCAGCTTCTGACTTTCCTGGTCAGCTTCCAGGGCACCGGCCAGGGCCACCTCCTTGCCGTGTTCATCGTAAAGGGAGGCACTGTATATCTTTCCTATGGAAAAGGCTGAATCAAGCGCCCTGTAGATGGCCCTGGTCTCGTCCTTTTCCATGGCATAGCTCAGGGGCAGCTGGATGGACTTGGCTATCAGCTCAAGATCCCTCTGCATATTCTTTTCAATGGTCTTTTCCAGGGCCCTCAGGGCCAGATGACCCGTAATCCCCACAGCCAGGACAAGGGGGATAAGGATGTATAAAAGCAGGGTAGTCTTGAGACTTCTGCCCCAGCTCCAGGACTTGAACCCCGGCCAGAAAGTGTGTCTGAATGGCAACATGTGTCAGAATATATACACATGAATTATATTTGGCAACCCTGGCCCAGGCTTAACCGGCAAATTGACGCAAAGGCCTTGAACCTGGGCTGAACACGCTGCACAGTCCACCAAGCAGATCATAGCCAGGTATAGCTTGTTTATAAACTTTTCCTGATGCTTTTTAATTGACAAAATATTTAAATGCCTGTTAATTTTTTTAAAATTCAATCTGCAAAAGCACGCATTCAGCCCTGTTGCTGCTAACCTTTTTGATTTTCATTAATAATTAATTCCAGCTGACTGCGTTCTTAATGCACTGGCTTCAACGTTTAACATCTGGACTGTTGCCAGAATCATTTTTTTGAATGCAAAAAGCCCGAGATCAATTTTTCAAATTCCTGGCCCGGCAGAAACTGAAGTTTACTTCCCAGCGGGGGCTCATCTTTGATGTCTTCTGGGGAGTGACCGGGCATGTCTCCCCTGAGGAACTTTACAGGCTGGTCAAGGAAAAAGATCCTTCTGTGGGGCAGGCAACTGTCTACCGCACCCTGAAGCTTCTTTCAGAGGCAGGCATTGCCAGGGAAGTGGACTTTGGAGACGGAGTCTCCAGATATGAACCCTGCTTCGGCCAGGGCCATCATGACCATCTTATCTGCAAAATCTGCGGCAAAAGTGTTGAAGTGGTGGATGAACGTATTGAAAAGCTTCAGGAAGAACTGGCCCACAAGCATGGCTTCAGCCTGAGCAACCACAGCATGTATCTCTACGGCATCTGCTCCCAATGCGCTGAAAAGGATCAAAACCAGTAACCCGTCTTCCGGCGCCTGTTTATCTCCCCATTGATCACTGCAGTTCAGGTGCCTGCGCTTATGCCGTCAAGGGCTGACTGTCAGGCCGTTTGCAAAAAATTATGTCAAACTGCCTCATCCTTTACTGAATATTCTGCAGTGGTGCCAAACCATTCAATTTTTAAGGGGCCTGCATGATGAACAATTTCGGACCTGGAGATCCATACGGACAGGGCCGCCCTTTCAGGCTTGAAGACATTGATCTGGGCAAGGTTTACTGGTTCATAAAAATCGCCCTGGCCGGCCTGCTGGCCATATTTATATGGATGGGCCTCAGCTGGAGCCAGTCCTTTTATACTGACTGGCTCTGGTATCAGAATCTGGGTTATGAATCCGTCCTTTTAAAGATCACCTACACCAGGCTTTTTCTGTTTCTGGCCGGAACTGCCCTGGTCCTTTTCATCACCTTTCCCAACCTCTACCTGGCTTTCAGGATCACAGCCAGGCAAAGGCTGATCAACCCCGGTGTTTCTCCTGAAGTATATACCACAGCCAGGAAAGTTATCATCTGGGGCATCACCGGAGTCACCCTTTTGGGAGCATTTTTCCTGGGCCGTGCTCCGGCCGGTGAATGGGAAATGCTGCTCAGCTTTCTGCACCAGACCCCTTTCAATGAAACAGACCCGGTCTTTAACAACGATATTGCCTTTCATATTTTTACTCTGCCGGTTCTGGAATATCTGCGGGCCTGGCTGGTGGGCATTCTTTTATTTGCCATGTTTCTGGCCGGCATCTTCTACTACCTGCAGAGTCTGATCCGAGGCGAACTGTTCTCCCTGTCCGGCCGGGTCAAGGCCCACCTGTCATTTATGGGCGCCGGGCTTTTCATCCTGGTGGCTGCGGGACACTGGCTGAGCCGCTATGAACTTCTTTATTCCCGACTGGGCGCTGTATACGGAGCTGGTTATACTGAACACAAAATCTTGCTCCCCGGGCTGACCATAATGACTGTGGTTGCTCTGGGATGCGCAGCTGTGCTTGCCTTGAAGGCCTTTGCCAGGGATAAAAAAATATTATTCACCGCCATAGGGGCATGGTTCGTGCTCAATCTGCTGCTGACCAGCCTTGCTCCGGCTCTTGTCCAGAGGTTCATGGTGGAACCTTCCGAGCTGGCCCGGGAAAGGGAATACCTGGAGGAAAATATCCAGTATACCCGCCAGGCCTTCGGGCTGAAAGACATGATCACCAGGAGTCATCCTGCCCATGGTTCTCTGGACAGGGCTGACATTGAAAACAACCGGGGTACTGTCCAGAATATCCGGCTCTGGGATGAAGATCCTCTCCTGCAGAGCTACAACCAGATCCAGTTCTTCCGCCTCTACTACGATTTTCTGCAGGTCCATACAGACAGATACATGGTGGATGATAAACTCAGGCAGGTCATGCTGGCCACCAGAGAGCTCTCTCCGGACAAACTCCCTTCCGAGGCCCAGCGCTGGGTAAACAGACACCTGCAGTTCACTCACGGCTATGGAGTGGCCATGTCGCCGGTCACTGAGGTTGAGGACAGCGGCAGGCCCGGTTTTTTCATCAAGGATCTCCCCCCCTCAGGAAAAATCAAGGTGGACACACCGGAAATCTATTATGGCCTGAAAAGTCTGGATTACCTGGTGGTCCGCAGCAGAATGCAGGAATTCAACTACCCGGGTCCTGAAGGTCCGGTTTATACCCATTATGAAGGTCAGGGCGGAGTGCCCATGTCTTCCCTGTTTCGACGTCTGGTCTATGCCTGGCAGTTCAGGGACGTCAATCTTCTGATTTCCGGTGAAATCACAGAAGAAAGCCGGATTCAGTATCGCCGGACAGTTCAGCAGCGTATCCTGGAATTGGCCCCGTTCCTCATGCTGGACAGAGAAGCATACAGCGTGGTGGCTGACGGCCGGCTGTTCTGGATCCAGGATGCCTATACCGTCAGCAGCCGCTACCCCTATGCCACGCCCTGGCAGGACAGTTTCAACTATATGCGCAACAGCGTCAAAGCTGTTGTGGACGCCTATCACGGCACTGTGGACTTCTATATTTCCGATCCTCAAGACCCCGTCATCAGGACTTTTCAGTCCATGTTCCCGGATCTTTTCAAGTCCATGGATCAGATGCCCGGGCATCTTAAATCTCATATCCGTTATCCTGTTGATCTGTTTACAGTCCAGTCCAGGATGCTTCTGCAGTATCATATGGAAGACCCTGTGGTCTTCTACAACAAGGAAGATCAGTGGTCGGTTCCGAGTCAGACCTCCTTCGGCAGCTCTGAAACACTGAAACCCTACTATATTGTAGCCAGGCTTCCAGGTGAAGACCAAGAGGAATTCCTGCTCATCCAGCCCTTTACCCCCATCAACCGGCATAATCTGGTGGGCTGGATGGCTGCCAGAAGCGACGGCGACAGCTATGGTCAGCTTGTGCTGTACCGCTTTCCCACCGGACGGCATGTGGACGGACCAAACCAGATAGAGGCCAGGATCGACAACGATGCCGTGATTTCAGAACAATTCACCCTGTGGGGACAGGTGGGTTCGGAAGTATCCAGAGGGATTCTTCTGGTGATTCCGGTGGGCGATTCCATCCTTTATGCCGAACCTGTGTTCCTTAAACCCGACACCCTGGATTTTCCTGAACTGCGGCGTATCATTCTGGCCGACTCAACCAAGGTGGTCATGCACAAAACCCTGGATGATTCCATTGACGCCCTGGTGGGCAAGCTTCCTCCAGTGGCCCCGGCAGTAGAAACTCCTGCAGAACAGGAACCTGGAATGGCGGAAAAACTGGGTCAGGAAATGAAGGAAGGCATCAAGGAAGCCGTTGACAAGCTCCAGCAGGCCCTGGATGACCTGCGCCGGCTGGTGGAATAGTTCAGCATACAGTTTAAACGAGCCCCGGCCAGGCCTGAAGCAGCCGGGCTCAGATTCTGACTGCCCTGTCTACCCACCGTAGACCTGCTGTTTTGTGAGAAATCAGAATAAGGGTCTTATCCATGATAAACGGGATGAGAACCTCCTGGATGTCTGCCCAGGTTTCTTCATCCAGGCCTTCAGCCGGCTCATCCAGAATAAGAACCGGCGCATCCCTTAGCATTACCCTGGCAATGGCCAGTCTTCTGGCCTGCCCGCCTGACAGCTTCATGCCAGCCTGACCCAGCTGAGTGTCCAGACCCTGGGGCAGGCTCAGAACAAAATCATCCAGCCTGACCCTGGCCAGAGCCTGCACAAGATTCTCATCCGAGGCCTCAGGCCTGGCCAGCTTAAGGTTTTCTCTGATCCCGGCATTAAAAATATGGGGATTCTGCAGGACCACGCCCATCCAGGAGCGCACTGTTTCCGCCCGGTATAAGGTAATATCCCTGCCCCCTATCAAAATTCTGCCTTCCTGAACAGGGTAAAGCCTGGTCAGCATATGCAGCACACTGCTCTTGCCCCGGCCTGAGGGCCCGGTCAAAAGAATCTTTTCCCCGGCAGCTATGCTCAGGCTGAAATTCTCAAAAACATTTTCCTGTCTGTCCCAATACCTGAAAGTGATGTTTTCCAGCCTGATGCTCCAGTCCTCTGGAGGCGGTGCTTCTTGCAGGGGATCCTCAATCACCGGCTCAGCCTCGGTTACAGCCAGAAGCCTTTCCGCAGCAGTTTTAATACCCCCCCAGGATTTGAAGGCTGATGGCAGCTGCTGCAGGGCTTCAAAACTCATAATGCCCAGTACAGCCAGCATGGGCAGATTCGCTCCGGTGAGCAGATCTTTTTTGACCAGAGGGATACCCAGCATGAGCACCGCCCACAGACCAAGCCCGGAACCAAGAACCATGCCCGAGTCAGACAGGGCCTCAATCCTGGCCAGACCTGCCTGCGCCCTGGCCAGGGAACGGTTTTTGGTGCTGATCTCCCGGATCAGACTGTTTACCCGGCCCAGCACGCTCAGTTCCTCCAGGCCTTTTAAAAGATCAACCGTTAAAATCCGCATGGAAGCAAAGGTTTGAAGCTCTGTTTTGCCTTTGTCCCGTCCAAGATACATGCAAAGCCAGGGCAGAAACACCCCTGTGATCAGCCACAGTCCGCCAAGAGCCAGGGCCATCTGCCGGCTGAAAAATCCAATAAACAGAAACACCGCGCTTAACACCACCAAAGCAGCAGCCACAGGCAGGACGCAGCGCAGATAAAATTCGTCCAGCTTGTCAATATCAGCTTTAATCCTGGAAAATGCATCCCCGCTGTGGATATCCTGTACTCCCACCGGGGCCAGAGGTTCCAGTCCGGCAAAAAACCAGACTCGCAGGTGGGTCAGCAGCCTGAAAGTGGCCTCGTGGGAAAGCAGCCGCTCACCGTATCTGGCCAGGGTGCGGACTAAGGCCAGGGTCCTGATGCCCCCTGCCGGGAAATGATAGTTAAAGGGCTGTCCGCTCAGCCCGGCTGCGGCCATGCAGGCCAGAAACCAGGCTGCAAGGGCAAGCAGCCCTGCATTGGCTCCCAGGGTAAGCACAGAACAGGCTAGACCGGCCAAAAGCCACTTCCACTGGGGAAGCATCAGCTTCAGCAGCCTGAGCAGAACTTTCATGGGCCTGTTTTCCTCCATTCTGGCCGGTTGAGAAATGCCGGGTTTTGGTCTGGCTGCATTTTTTTGGCCTCCGGCTGCCTTCAGAGGCTGATGGTCAGCCCGGCCGCTGCAGCCAGCTCCGGATCATGGCTGGTAATGATCACAGATCTGGAACCGGACAGGCGTCTCAGGATCCTGAGCAGCAGCTCCCTGTTTTCCCAGTCCAGGCCGGTGCCTGGCTCATCAAGCAGGACTACCGGACAGTCCCGGACAAAGATCCTGGCCAGAGCAATCCGCTGTTTCTGCCCGCCTGAAAGGCTCTGGCCGTCTTCGCCGGGAACATAGCTGTACCCGCCCGGCAGAGCTTCTATATCCCGGGCCACTGAAGCTGCCCTGGCTGCTTCTTTTATTTTTTCCAGATCCGCATCCGGGTTCCCCAGTCTGATATTTTCTGCAATGCTGCGGCTTAGAAGATGCGGTTTCTGAGGAAGATAAGCCAGATGGGCTCTCCAGGAATCAGGAGCTATCAGGGCCAGGTCCACGCCATTGGCTGTTATCCGGCCCGAGTCCGGCACAAGCAGTCCGGCAGCCAGCTTGAGCACCGTGCTTTTGCCCTGTCCGCTGGGTCCTTTGATACAGGTCATCCCGGTCTGCAAAGCCTTGAAACTCAGATTTTTCAGGGCCTGGCGTCCGGGTTCATAGCTGAAGCTTACCTTTTCAAAGGCCAGCTCTACCCGGGAAAAACCCATTTCTCTCCCCCGGGGAAGGGATTTGACTGGATCTTTTTGCAGAAAACCGGTTAAATGCTTTGCTGCGCTCAGGGCTTCGGTCCTGGAGTGAAAATATGTCCCCAGACTGCGCAAAGGCAGATAAAATTCAGGAGCCAGGACCAGAATCAAAAAACCGGACTCAAAACTCATCTGACCCCATAACAGGCGAAAACCTATGATCACCGCCACCACCGCCACGCTGACCGTAGCCATAAATTCCAGCACCAGAGCGCTCAGAAAGGCCACCCGGAGCACTGACAGGCTGGTCCGTCCGTATTCCGCGGAAACAGCAGCCACCACTTCTGCCTCTCTTTTTCCGGCGTTGAGCAGCTTAAGGTCCACCAGACCCTGAATGGCATCCATAAATCTGTAAGTCAGCCTGGTGATTTTTTTCCAATGCCTTTCATTGAGGGCTTCGGCCTGTTTGCCGATAAGAACCATAAACAGAGGAATAAACGGTGCAGTGCCCATCAAAATCAGGCGGCTTATCCAATCCAGGGGAAAGACGCAGACTAAAACAGCGGCAGGGATGATGACGGCCCTGGCCCGACCGGGCAGGCGGCCGGAC
>CAZHCY010000094.1:0-8500 GCA_964531185.1 uncultured Desulfovibrionales bacterium
TGGAAGTCCCGCGGCTTAAGGGGCCTTGCAGATGCAGCTGGGAACCGGGTACCGGCCCGGGGGCCAGGACAGTCTCAGGACCATTTGATTTTTTGCCGTTACTGCTGGCTGCGGTTTCCGGGCTGCACAGCCTGTTTTACTTCAATGGTTAAGCCAAGCCCCCAGCCTGGATGACTGGGTCACAGTTTGACGACTTTTCAACACCTTATCGAGGAGGAGAAGACCATGAACAAAATCAAAATCACAGGCATATTGACCCTGCTGGCCGCACTGATGCTGACTGCGGCAGCAAGTTATGCCCAGGCGGAAACCAGGACCGTGATTGAACCCAGGGCAGAGAATTTTATCTATTTTGTGGATAATTCCGGATCCATGGGTTTTGAATTTGAAGAGTCCGGGCTGAAGAAGAGCGTTGTGGCCAGGGATGTGCTCAGGACTATAAATGATGAACTTCCTGTTCTGGATGCTGATTTCGGGGTATATTCCTATGCCCCTTATAAAGAATACCGCGATGCCCAGGAAATGGATGTCCAGGATATAGACCAGGCCCTGCAGGATATTCCCACGGATTTTGAAATATTCAAGCGCCAGACCCCCATGGGTTCGGGGATGCTGGACCTGAACGGCCCGCTGGACAGTCTGAGGGACAGAATATCCGTGGTTATGGTTACGGACGGGGAATCTAATCTGGGACCTGATCCCAGGGATGTTCTGCAGGATCTTTACAGCCAATACGGCAAAAGGCTCTGCTTTCATTTCATAAGTCTGGCCCAGACCCCTGAAGAAAAAGCCATGGTTGAGGACCTGGCCGGACTCAGCCCCTGCTCTGTGGTGGAAGGAGCCCATGAAATGGGCAAGGAATTTGTCCGGGCTGATTTCATGAAAAAAGTTTTTTACCATACCAGGGAGGTAGCCGTAGATCCCGAGCCCGCTCCTGAACCAGAACCCGAGCCTGAACCAGAACCTGCTGAAGAAGTGATCGTGTTCAGCAATATCAATTTTGAATTTGACAGCGCCAGAATCAGATCTGAATATGCCGAGATCCTCAGGGAAGCCGCAGACATTATCAAGGACCGTCAGGACAAGAAGGTCCTGGTGGAGGGACATACCTGCAGCATTGGACCTGAAAGCTATAACCTGGGGCTTTCCAAGAGAAGGGCCCAGTCAGTGGCAGATTTTCTGGAAGAGGAAGGTGTCAGTCAGGACAGGCTTGAGACGCATGGATATGGAGAACTTAAGCCAAAGTTTGACAACAGCACCAGAGAAGGCCGGGCCCTTAACCGAAGGGTGGAGATGCGCCTGCAGTAAATCAGGCTGAACCGCCAGGCAGCCCTGACAGGGCTGCCGGGCGGTGTCCAGCCGCTTTTGCAGCCGGATGTCGGGAAAACATTGCCGGGACAGACAAAAATTCAGGTGCCCATGTTCAAGTTGATCAGGACAGGCAAAAGGGATGCCGGGCCGCATCATGAGCCGGCCCAGGGAAAATTAAGCCCGGTTTCCGGAAGTACTGCAGTCTTTTTACTGTGTCTGACCTGGATTGCTGCAGCCGGAACCATGCGGGCTGACAGTCTTATGGCCCAGGAAGATTCTCAGCTGGTGGACCAGGGTCATGCACTGCATTCCAGTTTCCAGGACTTTGCCCATGCCAGGATAAAACTTCTGAACCGCAACTATCTGCATACCCCGGACAACCTGGACCTCATGTCCCGAGGCGGCTGCTTTGTGGCCAGTTATTCCAGAGTTGACCAGGGTTCAATCCACACAGTGGTGAAAAAAACCGGATCCCTGAAGACCAGGTATATTGGTGTGCTGTGCTATACGGAAAGCGTATACGAGAGCACGGAACAATGCGACCGGGAAGAGGTCAAAGGTCCTTTCAGTCCTGTGACCCGGCGCCGGATAACAGAGATCTTCAGATACGCTGACCAGTCCTGGCGCTGATCAAGGGATGCAGGGGATGATAAGCCCCTGCGCTTAGGTGATACTTGTCTGGAAATGCCAGGCCAGGGGTTTTTTTGTTTTTTTACCAGGGACCAAAACTGCAAGCAACTGTCTGGAATTGAGTGTTTGGCCTGGCAGAAAGTCAAAAAAATCTTTGCATAACTTACTGTATTTGGAAGGAACAGACTTGGAAAAACAGGCGCAGGGAAAGCCAGCCCCTGGGCCGTGTGCAAATGGCTGAACTGTTGCAAACAAGACAAACAGAGAAGGCTCATGATCAAAGCAGCTGTCATTGGCGGGGGAAGCTGGGGCACAACCCTGGCAGACATGCTCTGCAGAAAAGGATACCAGGTGAGACTGTGGGTCAGAGAAGAGGGGCTGGCCCAGGAAATCTCGGACAGGCATGAAAACACCTGGTATCTGCCCGGGATCACCCTGGCTCCTGAGCTTCAGGTGGACAATGATCCCCGGCAAATTGCCCAGGGAGCAGATATTTATCTGGTGGTGGTTCCGTGTCAGTTCATGCGGGGTGTGATCCAGGACTTCAAGGAATTTATGCCGGACAATCCAGTTGTGGTCTGCGCCAGTAAAGGAGTTGAACTGGCCACTTTGAAGCCTCAGTCCATGGTTGTCAGGGAAGCATTGTCCGGTAAAAATCCAAGGTATGCGGTTCTGTCCGGGCCTTCCTTTGCTGATGAAGTCAGCCGCAGGCTGCCCACGGCTGTGAGCCTGGGCTGTGAGGATCTGAGCCTGGGCAGGAAGCTTCAGGACATGCTGTCCACTGATTTTTTCAGGGTTTACGCCAACTCTGACTATAAAGGAGTGGAACTGGGCGGAGCTTTGAAAAATATCATGGCCATTGCAGCCGGGATATCTGACGGGCTCCAGTTCGGACACGATGCCAGGGCCGCCCTGATAACCAGGGGTCTGGTGGAAATGAGCCGGTTCGGGGTATCTCTGGGGGCTTCCAGAAACACCTTTATGGGCCTGTCCGGGATGGGGGATCTGGTCCTGACCTGCACCGGGGATTTGAGCCGTAATCGGCAGGTGGGTCTGAAAGTGGGCCAGGGCAGCACCCTGGACGAGATTCTGAGCCGGACCAGAACCGTGGCCGAAGGAGTGAAAACCACGGAATCGGTGTTTTGCCTGAGCAGGGAACTGAAAGTGGACATGCCCATTACAGAACAGGTGCACAGGGTGCTTTTTGAAAACAAGGATCCAGGCACAGCAGTTCAGGAACTCATGACCAGAGAGTTGAAAATCGAAGAATGAATGGTTGGGGCCGGTGTTTTTCCTGAGACGCTTAATACTCAAGACTGTCTGGCTGGGCCTTGTTCTGCTGGGCATCACAGTGATCAGTTTCTGGATAATCCATCTGGCACCTGGGTCTCCCACGGATATGCAGACCACCCTGAGCCCCACTGCCGGAGCTGAGGCCAGGCAGCGGCTGGAAAAGATCTATGGACTGGATCAGCCAGTACATATTCAGTATCGGAACTGGGTCAAAAGGGTAATCCAACTGGATTTCGGTAATTCCTTAAGCGGAGACAGCCGTCCAGTCTGGGACAAAATCAGGGAGCGCCTTCCTCTGACCCTGAGTCTGAACATTATTTCCATGTTTTTGATTCTGGGCATCAGCATACCCATCGGAGTACTGTCAGCCCTGAACCAGGGGGGATGGCTGGACCGGTCCCTGACTGTGCTGGTGTTTGCCGGATTTGCCATGCCCAGTTTCTGGCTGGCCCTTCTGCTGATGATGGCCCTGGGCATCTACCTGCCGGTATTCCCCATCTCCGGGATGACTTCTCTTGACTTTGAGCACATGAGCTTCTGGGGCAAGGTGGTGGATCTGGTGAGACACCTGGCCCTGCCGGTGATTGTCTTTACCATTACCGGTCTGGCCGGGATGTCCAGGTTCATGCGCACCTCCATGCTGGAAGTGCTTAGACAGGATTTCATCCTTACGGCCAGAGCCAAAGGCCTGCCCCCCAGGGTGGTGGTATTCCGCCACGCCCTGCGCAACGCTTTGATGCCGGTTATAACCATTCTGGGCCTTTCAGTACCCACCCTCATTGGCGGCAGCGTGATCGTGGAATCAATTTTTTCCCTTCCAGGCCTTGGGCAGCTGTTTTATCATTCAGTCCTGGCCCGGGATTATCCGCTTATCATGGGCAATCTGGTTCTGGTTTCCATATTGACCCTGGCCGGGAACCTGCTGGCGGATGCAGCCTATTCCCTGGCTGATCCAAGGATCAGGCCCAAAGCCGGACACAGGTGATAAGATGCAGCGCATGATCACAGCCATGTTTTCCGGCAGGTACATCCTGATGACCCTGGGGATCATTATAGTGGGCGGAATGAGCCTGGTGGCGGTTCTGGCCCCGGTCATCGCCCCTTATGACCCCACAGCCATCAATGTGGACGCAGTGCTTGAACCTCCATCTCCCGGGCATTTGCTGGGCACTGACAATCTGGGCCGGGACGTGCTGTCCAGGATAGTCTTCGGAGCCAGGGTCTCCCTGTGGGTGGGATTTGTGGCAGTGGGCATATCTTTGGTCATTGGAGTGATTCTGGGGCTGGTGGCCGGATATTTCGGCAGGGTTGTGGATGAGATGCTCATGCGCTTTGTGGATGTCATGCTCTGCTTCCCCTCATTTTTTCTCATTCTGGCGGTGATTGCCTTTCTGGAACCCAGTCTGACCAACATCATGATCGTTATTGGCCTGACATCCTGGATGGGCGTGGCCAGACTGGTCCGGGCCGAGACCCTGACCCTTCGAGAGAGGGATTTTGTCAAAGCGGCCAGACTGAGCGGAGCCGGAAGCATCCGCATTCTTCTGGTTCATATTCTTCCCAATGCAATGCCCCCTGTGCTGGTGTCAGCCACTCTGGGGGTGGCGGCAGCCATTCTCACCGAGTCAGCCCTGAGCTTTCTGGGCCTGGGGGTCCAGCCTCCAACCCCCAGCTGGGGGAATATACTCATGGAGGGCAAAGACGTCATGGGCGTTGCTCCCTGGTTGTCCATATTTCCGGGTCTGAGCATTCTGATTACTGTTCTGGGATATAATCTTCTGGGGGAAAGCATCAGGGATCTTCTGGATCCGCGTCTCAGGAGAAACTGAGATAAATGAATATCCTGGCGGTTAATCTGGCGCTTGCAGAACAGCTCAAGTCTCTGGGCTATAACGTTCTGGAACTGAAGCCCAGGGGCGGGATCTGCCGCCTTGGCAATCAGCCCGGAGTCAGAGAGTTTCAGCCGGATTTGATTATTCAGCAGGAAACCCTGGGGCCCAGGGTCCTTCTGGACGGCCTGGAGAATTTTGCATGTCCGGCTGTGTACTGGTCCATAGACACTCACCTGAATTTTTTCTGGCAGCGCTTTTACATCCGAAATTTTGACCTGGTCCTGACCTCCCAGAAATCCTGGGTCAAACGCTTTCACCATTTATGCAGTACCAGTTCGGCCTGGCTGCCCTGGTTCGGCCGCAACAGGTCCTGGACTCCCTGGAACAAAAGGGATGTTGAAGTGTCTTTTGTGGGCAGAATCACGGAACACAGAGCTGTCCGGGCCAGGATGGCAGATTTTCTTCAGAAAGAGTATGCAGCTGATATCCGGGAAAACATGAGTTTTGTCCGGATGCTTGACCACTACAGCAGAACCAGATTTGTTCCCAATGAATCCATTGCCGGAGAGATCAATTTCAGGATGTTTGAAGCTGCCTGCTGCGGGGCCCTGGTCCTGAACCAGAAGCTGATGGAGGATATTCAGGATCTTTATGAACCCGGCCGGGAGATTGTGGTGTTTGAGCATGTGCTGGAGCTTAAGGACTGGCTGGATTATTTGCGCAAAAAACCGGAGGCAGCCAGACAGATGGCCTTCAGAGCCTGGAACAGGACCAGGCAAAAACACCTGCCCGGACACAGAGCCAGAAGCATGATGGCTGCTGCAGAGGATCATTTTGCAGCCCCCAAAAAAGACCCTGACAAAAACCTCTGGCTGGCGGTTTTTGAACTCTGGGACAGCGGCAGGATGAATCTGTCTCTGGAGCGCATCAGGCAGAAGCTTTATTCCCTGCCTCTGGACGAGGAAATACTGACAGCCATTGTCAGGGCCGAGCACAGGGGAGGCGGAAGGTTGCTGGATCTGCTTATTCCTGTGCTTCAGCGCCGGCAGTATGACCATGACTGCCTGGTCAATCTGACCTGCTCAGCCGCCGCCCTGGCAAAGGACAGAGGGGATCTGGCCGCGCAGTTCTGCAAAAGGCAGGCCCTTCAGCATTGTGCCCGGACCGGCCCTTTGGATAAACCTTTGCAAGTGTATCTATTCTGGGCTAAGGAATTGACCCGTAAGGGCTGGAAATTCAGGCCGGGGTTCATGTTTCATCCTGGGCAGCATCTGCCCCAGTCCGGCCTGGAATGTCTTTTGATGGCTTCCATGCTGGAACCGGAGGACAAAGATATTTTGATCAGAATCAAGAGAATAGTCCAGGGTCAGTCCGGGCTGGAATCCATGGTTCTGAAGATTATTTCTTATGCCAGCCTCAAAGAAAGGCACAACTGGCGATGGAACCTTGAACTGGGTTTTTTCCACCTCAAAAGCTTTGGGCTGCATCAGGGGCTGGAGGAATTTTACCTGGGACTGGAAAATGCTGAAAAAGCAGGCGAGCTGGATTTGTTTCTGGACATGGTGGCCAAAAGGGACAAAAAGGGATATATATCCGGCATTTTATCCAGGTCCAGATGAACAGGCCGGATTATTCCAAGAAAGCAGCAGGATCAGAAACTCAAGAATTTGCTTTTTGCTGAATCATCTCCTGTTTTTTTGCAGGAAAATCCAGGAAGGGGAAAAACCGGTAACAGTTTAACCCTTTGCATAAGGCGCGGCTTCCTGCCCGGAGACGGCGCCCGGAGGGGGACCGGCTCTCCCAGAGCTTGTTTTTCCAGGTCTTTGTTTACATCAACCAAAAAACAAGCGCTGGGGTGCCCTGCTTTTTAAGCCCTTCAGGGCAAATCAGACCGCCTGGAGGCCGTCCGGGTTTGGCTGCACATTTTTGGTGCCTGGTCTGAATAGTTTGCCTCCCGGCTCCTGGGCAGACAGGAGCAAGACAATCTAATAAACTGAAATGCTTGAGTTACTGAAAATAAAAAATCTGGCTCTGATAGAGGACATGGCCCTGGAGTTTCATCCCGGGCTGAATGTCCTGACAGGGGAGTCCGGGGCAGGCAAATCCTTTATCCTCAAGGCCCTGGATTTCATTATGGGCGAAAAGATCAGGGCCTCCATGGTCAGACCGGATAAGGACAAAGCCCGGGTTGAGGCCCTGTTTCACCTGAACGGCCGGGACCTGATCATCCGGCGGGAGCTGTCGGCTGAGACAGGACGCAGCAGATTTTACCTTAATGACAGCCTGAGTTATCAGGAAAAAATTCAGTCCCTGAGAGACAGCCTGCTTATTCATACCAGCCAGCACGGACAGCAGAAACTTTTGAAGCCTGCCTTTCATCATCAGATACTGGATTCATTCCTGCCGGATCTGGGCCTTATAAAAAGCAGGGATGAGTTTCTGGCCCATTTAAGCAAAATTCTGGCTGAAAAAAAGGAACTAAGGTCCAGGCTTAATTCTCTGGCTGAAAAGCGCGAATATCTCGAATTTCAGCGGTCCCAGATCGAGGCTGTTCATCCGGAGCCGGGTGAAGAAGAAGATCTTCTGGAAAAGCGCCAGCAGATCAAAACCAGGGCTGAACTGGCAGGTTCCATACAAAGAGCCCTGGATATACTGCATGGTCCTGAGGGGAACCTGCTGAATCTGTTTTATGAGCTGAAAAAAAATTTGACCTATCTGGCAGAGAACCAGGAAAAGTTTTATTCTGCAGCCTCTGAGATGGAGGATTTTCAGGTCTGGCTGGAGGATACCGACCGTCTGCTCAGAACCACCAGCACCAGAGCTGACAGCGCGGAGCTGGAATCCATTGAATCCAGGCTGTGGGAGCTGGCTCAGCTGAGAAGAAAGCTGAACAGAAGCATGGATCAGATTTTTGAGCTTCAGGAGGAAATAAACCAAACCATTTCCTTTCTGGATCAGGGGGATTTGAGCTTTAAGCAGCTGGATAAAGAGGAAAAAAGGCTCAAGGCAGAGCTGAAGGATGTCATCTCCAGGCTGGATAAACTGCGCAGGGAGCAGGCCGGCCTGCTCAAGGCAGAGCTGGAAAAAGAGCTGAGATGTCTGGGGTTTTCCGAACATGTGACTGTTGTTTTTGAATTCAGCCCCTGTGAAATATATCCGGAAGTTTTTGAGCCCAGGCTGAGACTGCTGTGGGTTCCCAACCCGGGCCAGCCGCCCCAGCCTTTGGATAAAATAGCTTCAGGCGGGGAACTGTCCAGGTTTCTTCTGGCCCTGGTTGGCCTAAAATCAGAGAAAAACCTGCCTGCTCTTATTTTTGACGAAGTGGACGCAGGTATCGGCGGAACCACCCTGAATCAGGTGGGGCAGCGCATCAGTCAGCTGGCCCGGGACAGGCAGGTCATCCTCATTACTCACTGGGCTCAGCTGGCCAGTCT
>CAZHCY010000095.1:0-8457 GCA_964531185.1 uncultured Desulfovibrionales bacterium
GCTTCTTGGCGGACGGGTGGCTGAAGAACTGGTCTTTAACCAGATGACCACAGGAGCAGGCAATGATATTGAAAGAGCCACCAAAATGGCCAGGAAGATGGTGTGTGAATGGGGGATGAGCGAGACCCTGGGGCCGCTGGCTTTCGGGGGAAAAGGCGAGGAAGTCTTTCTGGGCCGGGAATTCACCCAGCACAAGGAATACAGTGAAGAGACCGCCAAGCTGATTGATGATGAAGTGAAAAAGATTGTGCGCAAGGCCTATGAAAAGGCCAGAGAACTTCTGGAGGAGAACATGGAGATCCTGACCAATCTTTCAGAAGCGCTGCTGGAGAGGGAAACCTTGACCGGCCGGGAAGTGGAAATGGTCATAGAGGGCAGGGAACTGCCGCCTTTGGCAGAAAAAATGCGCAACAATTCCAGGGATCGGGACAAATCCTCCAGTGATCAGGACAAATCCTCCAGTGATCAGCCCCAAAACGACTCTGATGAACAGGGTTTTAAGATTGAAGAATAATTGACACGCTGACGACCTTCTGATTGCCGGAGGGGGCTGAAGAGAATGAATATTCATTTTGTTCTGCCTGCAGCTGGCCCGGGACTGTAATGAAAAAACAGAACAGAATCAGCTGGACATTAAAAGGGGGCAGGGTCTTGAGGCCTGCCCCTTTTTTGATTGCAGGCATACTCAATATAACCCCTGATTCTTTCCTGGACGGGGGAAGATATCTGGACCCCGACCTTGCTCTGGCCAGGGCTTCAGCAATGCTTGAGCAGGGAGCCCACATTATCGACCTGGGCGGGGAAAGCACCAGACCTTTTTCCCAGCGGGTTGATACACATGAAGAGCTGCACAGGATTATGCCTGTGCTGGAAAAAATCCTTGAAAACCATGCTCAGGTCAATATATCCATAGATACATACAAGGCCAGGGTGGCAGATGTCTGCCTTCAGGGCGGGGCTTTAATAATCAATGATATTTCCGCCTGCAGATTCGATCCTGAGCTTATCCATGTTCTTGCTGAACACCAGCCGGGATATGTGCTCATGCACAGCAGGGGCAGGCCCGAGACCATGCAGGTGAATCCTGTGTATGATGATGTTGTCCTGGAAATAAAACAGTTTTTTGAAGAAAGGCTGAATTTCTTAATTGGCTCCGGGTTGAAGGAGAACAGGATTGTTCTTGATCCAGGCATTGGTTTTGGCAAGACTCTCAACCATAATCTGGAGATATTAAAGAGAATAAGAGAATTTTCTGATTTTGGACTGCCTCTGTATATTGGACTGTCCCATAAGTCTTTGTGGGACAAGATGTTCGGGCTGGATGCTGAACAAAGAGGTACCATAACTCAGGTGGGCACCGCTCTTGCTGCTTCTGCCGGAGTGTCCATTCACAGGGTCCATGATCCAGGGGCCGCCACCAGGACATTGGAAACGGTAAGTCAGATATGCTGCTGAATTTCGGTTTTATTCAGCTGGGCTGGCGCGATATTCTGGATATTGCCCTGGTGGCCTTCATCATTTACCGGGTAATTATCCTGGTCAAGGGTACCCGGGCTGTCTCGGTCTTTTACGGCCTTCTTTTTCTGCTGGTTATATATTATTTTTCAGGTGAGTTCGGCCTGCACACCCTGCACTGGCTGCTGGCCAACTTCCTGGGCTCCCTTTTTCTGGTGATTATAATCCTGTTTCAGCGGGATATCAGGAAGGCCCTGGCGGAAATGGGGGCTGGCCGCCTGTGGTTTAGGCCACGGCCTGAACTGGCTATTCTGGATGAATTGATTCTGGCTCTTTTGTCCATGGCCCAGAAAAGGATAGGAGCCCTGGTGGTGATAGAGAAAAATACCCCCCTGGGGGATGTCCTGGGGACAGGGGTTAAGCTTGACGCAGCCTTTTCCAGGGACCTTTTGGAAACCATATTTTATCCCAACACGCCCTTGCATGACGGCGCAGTGATAATCCGAAGCGACAGAATAGCTGCGGCCGGGTGCATCCTGCCCCTGGCTGTGGGGATCAAGGCCAGATGGGACTATGGGACAAGGCACCGGGCCGCCCTGGGCATGACTGAAGAAACCGATGCCATAGCCCTTGTGGTTTCAGAAGAAAGAGGATCCATTTCCGTAGCCATTGGGGGCAAGCTGATCACCTCCCTGGATGAAGTCCGCTTGAGAAGAGTTCTTTCCTCGGCCTGGGAAAAATAAAAGTATGTTCAGATTCAACTGGCAGTATAGAATAATTGCTGTGGTCCTGGCTCTCTTTTTCTGGTATCTGGTAAGCGGACAGGAAAAGGTGGAAGTCTGGCTGAATGTGCCGGTGGAGGTGGTGAATCTGCCCCGGGAACATATGATCCGTTCAGGTGTGGTCAGCAATCTCAGGGTCCGGGTCAGGGGAACCAGTACTATTCTCAAAAGACTGGAGATCAACAGGCTGAGCTATATTCTTGACCTTTCAGAGGTTCGAAAAGGCAATAATGTCATGGAGCTGAAGTCTGAAAACCTGGATATGCCCAGAGCTCTGGAAGTGGAGGAGATCGTGCCTGCCAGCCTTGAACTGGAGGTGGACCGCCGGGCAAGCAAGACAGTGAAGGTGGATGTTGACTGGCAGGCCCATATCAGTCCGGACTATGAATTGAAGGAGATCCGGGTGGAGCCCCGGGAAATTCAGATTGCAGGTTCATCGCGGATAATAGAAGCCATTGAAGAGGTGCAGACTGAAAAGATAATCATTGATCAGAAGCAGCCCAGAAGAATTCTTAAAAAGGTCAATCTTGATCTTTTTTCTGAAATTGAAGCTTCTGCTGATCAGGTTCTGGTTCAGCTGTCTTTCGGGCCAGTCCTGCAAGAAATCTGGGTCCGCAAGCCTGTTGAAGTACAAGGTGATAAGGATTTAAAATACAAATTGGATCCAGAATATGCCAGGGCCAACCTCAGGCTGCCTGCTTTTCTGCTCAGGACCTCTGACTGGCGGGATAAAATTACTTATTATATCAGGGTTGGCCAATGGCTTGAGCCGGGTACCCATGAAGTGGAACTCATGTTTGAACTGCCAAGAGACGTAGAGGTGGCAGAAGCCCGCCCTGAAAAAATCAGAGTCGAGATTCAAAAGCCTGATTCAAAAGATTGATGAAAATCCAGGAGAAGCTAAATGCAAAGGAAACTTTTTGGAACAGATGGCCTAAGGGGGCAGGCCAATATATTTCCCATGCTCCCGGAAATTGTTTTAAGGCTGGGACTGGCTGCGGGGCAGTATTTTAGAAACGGCCACCGCAGACACAGGGTGCTCATAGGCAAGGATACCAGGCTTTCAGGGTATGTTTTTGAAAACGCCCTGACTTCGGGTTTCTGTGCTTCAGGCATGGATGTATATATGGTCGGTCCCATGCCCACTCCGGCCATTTCCTTTCTGACCAACAACATGCGGGCAGACCTGGGTGTGGTTATATCAGCTTCCCATAATCCTTTTATGGACAACGGGATAAAATTTTTCGACAGCGATGGGTTCAAACTTTCTGATCAGGTTGAGAATGATATTGCTGAGATGGTTCTGTCTCCGGACATCAGCTGGGACCATCCCCAGCCTGAACTTACAGGCAGGGCCAGAAAGATAGTGGACAGCCCGGGCAGATATATTGTCCATCTGAAGAACAGCCTGCCTTCCAGCATGAGCCTGCAGGGAATGAAGATTGTTATCGACTGTGCCAATGGTGCGGCCTACAGGGTTGCTCCCCTTATCTTTGAGGAGCTTGGAGCCAAGGTGATTACCACCGGAGTGGACCCGGACGGTCTGAATATCAATAAGAAATGCGGCTCCTTGTATCCAGAAGTTGCAGCCTCCATGGTTATGGACCATGGAGCTGACATCGGGCTGACCCTTGACGGGGATGGAGACCGGCTTATTGCCATTGATGAAAACGGTGTGATCCTGGACGGGGATCAGATTATGGCCATCTGTGCTTCAGACCTCATGAGCAGGGACGCTCTTCCGGGCGGAATCCTGGTTTCCACGGTCATGAGCAACCTGGCTCTGGAGGTGTTCATGGATTCCCTTGGAGGAAAACTGGTCCGCACCAGGGTGGGGGACAGATATGTTGTGGAAGCAATGCGGGAATTCAACGCGGTTATGGGCGGCGAACAGTCCGGGCATCTGATTTTTCTTGATTACTCCACCACCGGAGACGGCATCCTGGCCGGAATCAGACTTTTGCGAATAATGCTGGAAACCGGCAGGCCCTTGTCTGAATTGTCCAGACTGCTCAAGCCCTTTCCCCAGAAACTGATCAATGTTCATGTGGAGAGGAAGGTTCCCTTTGAAGATGTGGATTCCATAAATGATGCCGTGCAGAAGGCAAAGCAGAGCCTTGGCAACCGAGGCAGGGTTTTGTTGAGATATTCCGGGACAGAATCTGTGGCCAGAATTATGGTGGAAGGAGAAGATGAGAAGCTGGTGGAGAAATGGGCCTCAGACCTGGCCTGGGAAGTGGAAAAGGGTCTCAAGGTCGATCTTCAGTAGGCTGTGTCTTTGCAGCTGCTGAAGATTTTACTTCGGATAAGAGCTTTTTGATGGGGACTGCCGCCTTGGGTGGTCCTGAAAACAACAGCAAAGGAGACAGAAATGGAAGCCAGAAAGGTCATTATACCAGTAGCCGGATGGGGAACCAGATCATTGCCCGCCACCAAGAATGTTCCCAAGGAAATGCTTCCTGTCTATAGAAAACCGGGAGTTCAGTATGTGGTGGAAGAAGCCATTGAAGCTGATTTGACTGATGTGGTCTTTGTAACCAACCAGCAGAAAAGAATCATTGAAGATCATTTTGACTATAATCTTTCCCTGGAGGCTGCTCTGCGCAGGTCAGGCAAGGAGCATCTGCTCAAGGATGTCCGTCAGGTGGCGGAGATGGCCAACATCATTTTAGTACGCCAGAAGGAGCAGCTTGGACTGGGGCATGCTGTGCTGTGCACCAGAGAGGTGGTGAAACAGGAGCCGTTTGCTGTCATGGTGGGTGATGACCTGATGTTCAGCAGGAAGCCGGCCATCAAACAACTCATGGAAGTGGCCAAGACAGAACATATGCCTGTGGTGGGGGTTGTGGAAGTGCCTGAGGAAAGGGTTTCCAAATACGGGATCATCCAGGGAGAGGAGTTTGTCCCAGGACTTTACCGGGTCAGAAACGTCTTTGAAAAGCCTTCTCCTGCGGAAGCTCCTTCAAGGCTGGCTCTGGTGGGGCGGTATGTTCTGACTCCTGAGATCTTTGACTACCTGGAAAACCTGGAACCAGGGCATGATCTGGAATATCAGCTTACAGACGCTTTGCAGGCCCTGGCTGAAGACAAGAGACTTCTGGCTGTCAAACTGGATGGAAGAAGGTTTGATATTGGAGACTGGGCGGATTATCTGACCGGAAATATCTATTTTGCACTGAAGGATCCGGAGCTTAAGGACGAGCTGACTCAGATGCTGGGAGAAATCCTGTCTTGCCAAAAGTAATTCTGCTTGTCTTTTGTCTGCTGGCTGTGCTGCCCATGAGGGCTGCTGCAGAAATCCTTGAAGCGGATGAACTTAAAAAACTGTTCAATTCCCCTGGCCGGGAGGTCAGGGCTTTTTCTGCAGTGATTGACTTTTCTGATGTCCCCCTGAAACTGTGTCTGTGGCAGAAAGGGGAACAGTGGAGACAGGAGTGGACTGAAGCTGGAAAGGACAGTGAAGTAGTGGTGGCTGCTTCAGTGGGCAGAGGGTCCCTTGCCTTAAGTTCTTTTGGAGAGGCTGAGGCAGGCGGACCTGTTTTGTCTCTAATGTTTAAGGATATGCAGTGGTGGCTTGATAAAGGATTGGATCCAGGGCAGCAGAGTTATCAGTTTTACCATAAACGGCCGGCTTTGGCTGTGGGGGTGAGCTTTCCGGAAGAGGCCGGACCGGCTGTATGGTTTGACAATGAAAACAAAGCGATTTTGAGAGCTGTCCTGCCGGTCGGAGATGACCGGATAGACGTGGGCTGGCTGGATCATATGAACGTGGGCAATTACAAGCTTCCCGGCAGGATGAGCATCAGCTGCAGGCAGGGAGATTTCAATGCCCGGATATCCTGGCGGGAGATCAATGCCGGTCTTGATGATTCCCTGTTTTCTCCTGAAGGCCTGGCAGAAGCTTTCGGTGGATACTCATATGATCCTCCGGAATTTGTTCATAAGTTTAACCTGGTCCAGAAAAATATCTTTTCAGCCCAGCCATGAAAAGTGAGCAGCTGTTGTGGTCTGTGGCTCTTCTGTCTCCTCCTTATAAAAGCTTTACCTATAAACAGCCTGCATATTTTCAGGATGATGCATGGCAGCCCGGCCTCAGGGTCATGGTTCCTGTGGGCAGAGGAGACAAGCTGATAATTGGAGTGCTGGAAAATTTTCTGGGGCTGGATCCGGTGGACAGGCTCAAGGCGATTCACTGGCCTTTGGAGCGAAAGCCCCTGATTGATCCGGAATTTCTGCAGATGATTGTCCGGCTCTCCAGCAGGCAGGCTGTGGAAACCGGAAAAATACTGGCCAGAGTGCTTCCTGCTTCCCTGAAAAGCTGTGGGGCTCTGCTGGGCCATAAGGATCAGCCCGGCGGTGTGACCTTGCCTGCCTGCGGTCAGGACCCTGCTGAGCTTGCCAGACTGGCCACAGCCTGGCAAAGCGGGACCCTGAATTTTGCCCGCCCCAGAAGGGTGAAAAGAAAGATTGCTTCGGTGGTCATGGAACCTCCCTGGCCTATTCCTCCCAATGCCAAGCTGCAGTGGAGAATAATGGATACCCTGTGGGAACAGGGGGACATGCCTGTGGCCGGGCTGCGGACCCTGCTGGGCCCGTCAGCTGCTTCCAGCCTTAAATCCCTTGCAGCCAAAGGCTTGATTGCTCTTCAGGAGGAATGTGCTGCAAAGGCCCAGGCTTTAAGCCGGGCCGGGGACAGGGGGCATGAGCTCTCAGCAGATCAGACTCTGGCTCTGGAGCGTCTCAGTCCTCTTGCCCTGGACCGCAAATTTCATCCTGTGGTGCTGCACGGCATTACCGGCAGCGGCAAGACTCTGGTTTATCTTGAGCTGGCCGGAAAAGTCATGCATCAGGGACGATCAGCCATTATTCTGGCACCGGAAATAGCCATAGCAGGCAGAATATTTGCAGAGGCCCGCCAGAAATTCGGCAATGCGGATGTGTTTTTGCATCACGGCCTTAAAGCTCCTGCAGAAAAGGAAAAACTTTTTGAAACTCTTGGCACAAGGGATAGGCCTTACCTTCTGGCAGGCACCCGGTCCGCCCTTTTCATGCCCCTTAAGAATATCGGTCTCATGGTGGTGGATGAGGAGCATGACGAATCTTACAAGCAGGATCAGGGTGTTATATATCAGGCCAAGGAAATAGCCCATTATCTGGCTGACCGGGATAAAAGTCTTCTGGTGCTGGGTTCAGCCACGCCGGATATCAAGACTTTTTATGCTGCCAGACAGAACAGAATCGGGCTTGTTTCCATGGACAGCAGGGTGGGGCAGAGCCGGCTGCCCAGTGTAAATTTTGTGGATCTGAAATCCTGTCCGCCTGTACACGGGCCCCTTTCTGCCGTTGCCTTCAATGCCCTCAAGGAAGTGCTTGACCGGGGGGAGCAGGCCATAATAATGCACAACCGCCGGGGGTATTCCCCGGTGATCATGTGCAGCTCATGTTCTGAAACAGCCAGGTGCAGTCAGTGCCAGGTCAGCCTGACTTACCATAAGAACAGGCACAGGCTGGTATGCCATTATTGCGGGAAATCCCTCCCTTTTTCCATAGTCTGCAGTAATTGCAGAAGCTCTGATTTTGTCACAGTGGGCCAGGGAACGGAAAAGGTGGAAGAGTTTCTCAAGCGCAGGCTTTCAGATGTCAGGGTGTTGCGTCTGGACAGAGACAGTGCCAGGAATCCGGCCAGGACCCAGGAGATCCTGTCCGATTTTGCCGACAACAAGGCCCAGGTGCTGGTAGGGACTCAAATGCTAAGCAAAGGCCATACCTTTCCCAATGTTACCCTGGGCCTTGTGCTGGATGGCGATTTGGGCCTGGGCATGCCTGATTACCGAGCTTCAGAGAGGATTTTCCAGCTGCTGGTCCAGCTCTCCGGACGGTCCGGCCGGGGGCAGAAGCCGGGCAGGGTGCTGATTCAAACCAGAAATCCGGACCATTACTGCTGGAGATATGTTCAAAACTGTGATTATGCAGGTTTTTTTGACCAGGAGATTTCCAGGCGCAGGCTGTTTAAATATCCGCCCTTTGTAAGGCTTGGGCTCATCAGGCTGTCTTTCCCTTCAGACTGGGAAAGGCAGGAAGCATTTCTTGATGAGCTTAAAAGAAACCTGTCCGGTCTTGATAAGGCAGCCGGGGCTACTGTTATGGGGCCCGCGCCTGCGCCTTTGTCCAGGCTGAAAAACAGGGACAGGTATCATTTGCTCATCAAAGCCGGAACCTG